>JAEWQZ010000192.1 GCA_023460255.1 Actinomycetes bacterium | reverse complement strand
GCGCCGCGCCGCGACCGCCACCCTGAAGTACGCCGTCGTACGGGTGCCCGCGGACACCACGACGGGGCGCGAGAGCGCGCGCTGCACCGCGCGACGCCGCGCGTCGGAGAAGGACGCCACGCACACCCGGTCGTGCGCCCGGGTGCGCTCGATCGCCGCCGCGAGTGGCCCGACGGCGGCCCGCGACTTCACGTCGAGGTTCACCCTCAGGTCGGGCCACGCCCCGAGCAGGTCCTCGAGGCGTGGCACCGGCTCGGTCCCGCCCACGCGGGCCCGCGAGACCACCGCCCAGGGCAGGTCCACCACGCGGCCGGCGCCGTCGGTGACCCGGTCCAGTGTCGCGTCGTGGAACGCCAGCGCGACGCCGTCCGCCGTGGCGTGGACGTCGGTCTCCACGTACCGGTAGCCGAGCGCCACGGCGGCGGCGAAGGCCGCCATGGTGTTCTCCGGGTGCGCGGCGGAGAAGCCCCGGTGGGCCAGGGCCAGCGGCCCCGGGTGGTCGAGGTACGCCGTGCGCACGCGAGCCTCAGGGACCGACGACGGGCGTCCACTCCCGCACGGACACCACCCGCACGCCAGGGGTCGCGCGGTAGTACGGGTCGCCCGCGAGGACCTCCTCGGCGGCGTCGGCGCCTCCGACGACGAGGATCAGTGCGCCGGAGTCGTCGGCCCAGGGCCCGGCGGCGTGCACGACGCCGCGCGCGTGCAGGTCGGCGACGATCGCACGGTGCGCGGGCCGTGCGGCCAGGCGCTCGGGCGTGGGGGACAGGGCGAGCTCGATGGCCATCACCTCTCCACGGTAGCGGGCCCGCGCGCCGCGGCCCCCGGCAGATCACCCGGCGGAAGCCGCACCCGGGGCGACGAGCAGGGGCAGGCTGGACCCATGACCGGCAGCGACGCCCCGTCAGCGGGCGACCACGTCTCCCTCTCCTTCCTCGGCGGCGCCGGGAGCGTCACGGGCTCCCGCTTCCTGCTCACCCACGCGGGTCGCCGGCTGCTCGTCGACTGCGGCCTCTACCAGGGCGAACGTGAGCTGCGCCGACGGAACTGGGCGGGCTTCCCGGTGCCGCCGTCGGCGGTGGGCGACGTCGTGCTCACCCACTGCCACCTCGACCACTGCGGGTACCTGCCCGCCCTGGTCCGTGACGGCTTCGACGGACCGGTGTGGCTCACGGAGGGCACGGGCGCGCTCGCCGAGATCGTCCTCAAGGACTCCGGCTACCTCAACGAGCGCGACGCCCAGCAGGCGCGCGAGGGCGGCTGGTCGCGCCACGAGGTGCCGCTGCCCCTGTACACCGCCGACGACGCTGTCCGGACGGCGCGCCAGTTCCGCACCGTCGAGTTCGACACCCGGACGGATCTCGGGAACGGCGTTCGCGTCACCTTCTCGCGTGCCGGGCACGTGCTCGGCTCGGCGAGCGTGCTCGTGGAGATCGGCGGTCGGCGGGTGCTCTTCTCCGGTGACCTGGGCCGGACAGCGCACCCGGTGCTGCGTCCCCGCGCCGACCCGCCCGCGGCGACCACCGTCGTCGTGGAGTCGACCTACGGCGACCGGGAGCACCCCGAGCCCGACGGTCCACCGCACGAGGTCTTCGCCGACGCGATCCGGCGCACTGTCGAGCGCGGCGGCTCCGTCGTCGTGCCCGCGTTCGCCGTCGACCGCACGGAGCTGGTGCTGAAGGCCCTGTCCGACATGGCGGCGGCCGGGCGCATCCCCCACGTGCCGGTGTTCGTCGACAGCCCGATGGCCCTCGCGGCGCTCGCCGTGTACCGCCGGGACTCCCAGCGGGACGAGCTGCGGCCCGACGTCGACCCCGACCTCGCACACCTGCCCCTGCTGCGCGCGGCACGCACCCCCGAGGAGTCGATGGCCCTGAACTCCCCGCACATGCCCTGCGTCATCGTGTCGGCCTCGGGCATGGCCACGGGCGGGCGGGTGGTCCACCACCTGCGGCACATGCTGCCCGACCGCCGCAACACCGTCGTGCTGACCGGCTACCAGGCCGTGGGGACCCGCGGCCGCGCGCTCCTCGACGGCGCCGCCGAGCTGAAGATCCACGGCCGCTACGTGCCCGTGGAGGCGGAGGTGGTCGCCGACGGCGAGTTCTCCGTGCACGCGGACGCGAGCGAGCTCCTCGACTGGCTCGGCGCGCTCCCCGAGCCGCCCGGGGTGGTCTACGTCGTGCACGGCGAGCCCACGGGCTCGAGCGCGCTGGCGGGGCGGATCCGCGCGGAGCTGGGGTACACGGCAGTCGTGCCGACACTCGACGAGCGGGTGCGCCTGGCCTGACGACGTCGGGCCTGAGGACGTCGGGCCTGACGGCGTCGGGCCTGATGACGTGTGGTAGACCCGAGGGATGACCGACGACGCGCACCCCGACCCCGTTCCCGCTGTGCCGCAGACGCCTGCCGCGTTCGAGGAGGCCGTGGCGCGGGTGCGTGGCGGGGCCGACGCGGTCGAGGAGGCGTTGGCCTTGTACGCGGCGCTCGACGACGACGAGCGGCTCGGCCTGCTGGACGGTGACACGCCGTTCTGGCACGGCATGGCGGCGATGATGTCCGAGGGCTACAACGTGCAGCCCTACCCGATGGGTGCGGTGCCGCGGCTGGGGGTCCCCGGCCTGCAGTTCGTCGACGGGCCGCGCGGGTGCGTGGCGGGCCACGGCACGGCCTTCCCGGTCTCCATGGCGCGCGGTGCGACGTGGGACGTCGGCCTCGAGGAGCGCGTCGGCGCGGCCATCGGCGCGGAGATCCACGCTCTCGGCGGCAACTTCTTCGGTGGGGTGTGCATCAACCTGCCGCGGCACCCCGCCTGGGGCCGGGCGCAGGAGACGTACGGCGAGGAGCCGACGCTGCTCGGGGAGATGGGCGCGGCGCTCGTGCGGGGCACGGCTCCGCACGCGATGCCGTGCATCAAGCACTACGCGCTGAACTCCATGGAGAACGCGCGGTTCAGCGTGGACGTCCGGATCGACGAGGCCACGCTGCACGAGCTGTTCCTCCCGCACTTCCGGCGCGCCGTCGAGGAGGGCGCGGCGGCGGTGATGAGCGCGTACAACTCGGTCAACGGCGAGTGGGCGGGCCAGAACCCGTACCTGCTGACCCAGGTGCTGCGCGAGGACTGGGGCTTCGAGGGGACGGTCGTCACCGACTTCATGTGGGGGATGCGCGACGGCACGGCAGCGCTGCGCGCCGGGCTGGACGTCGAGGCGCCCTTCGCCCAGCAGCGCGTGGCCCACCTCGCCGACGACCTCGCGGCCGGCCGCGCGTCGTGGTCCGACGTCGAGCGGGCCGCCCTGCGCACCCTGTCGACCCAGCTGCGCCACCATGCCGCGCGCGCCGACGACCCAGGCCTCGGCGTGGTCGCCGGGCCCGCCCACCGGGCCCTCGCCCGGGAGGCGGCCGGTCAGGCGATGGTCCTCCTGCGCAACGAGCCGGTCGGCGGGTCCCCGGTGCTCCCGCTCGACGCCGCCGTGCTGCACCGGGTCGCCGTCGTCGGGCGCCTGGCGGACCTGCCGAACACCGGTGACCACGGATCGTCGGACGTGCGTGCGCCCGAGGTGGTCACGGCGCTCGCCGGACTGCGGGCGGCGCTCCCGCAGGCCGATGTCGAGCACGTCACCGACGCCGACCCGGACGAGGCGGCCCGACGCGCGGCCGACGCGGACGTCGCGGTCGTCGTCGTCGGCTACACGGCCGAGGACGAGGGCGAGTTCGTCGGGGGCGACATCTTCACCCGGCCGGAGCTGCTCGCCCTGTACCCCGAGCCCGCCGACGACGCCGAGCGCGCGATCCGGGACGAGCTCGTCGGCGCCACCGCCTCGGGCAGCACGATGGCCGGCGGCCAGACCGCGGGAGGTGACCGCGCCGACCTGCGGCTGCGTGCGCAGGACGTCGCGCTCGTGCGGGCCGTCGCCGCGGCGCAGCCCCGGACCGTCGTCGCGGTCGTCACGGCCGGCACCGTGCTCATGGAGGAGTGGCGCCAGGACGTCCCCGGGCTGGTGGTCATGTGGTACGCCGGGATGGAGGGCGGGCACGCGCTCGCCGACGTCCTGCTCGGTCGCGTCGACCCCGGGGGCCGCCTGCCCTTCGTGGTGCCGACCTCGGCCGACCACCTGCCCCCCTTCGACCGGGACGCCACGTCCGTCGAGTACGACAGGTGGTTCGGTCAGCGACGCCTCACCCACCTCGGGGTCGAGCCCGCCTACCCGTTCGGGTTCGGCCTGTCCTACACGACCGTCGGCATGGCGCTCGTCGACGCCCGACGGGACGGGGAGGCGGGCACGATCACCGCGCGTGCGACGAACACCGGGGAGCGTGACGGGCGTCACGTGGCCCAGGTGTACGGCCTCGCCCCGTCGGGGGAGCGGCACCTGCTCGGCTTCTCCGCGTTCGCCGTCCCGGCCGGCGACACCGTCGAGGTGACCGTGCCGGTGACGTTCCGGCCGCTCGGGACGTGGGACCCGGCCTCCCGCCGCATCGTGGTGCCCGACGCCCCGGTGACCGTCGAGCTCGCGGCCCATTGCGCGGACCCGGCCGCGGCGTCGACCGTCGTGTGAGGTCGCGCCCTGACGTGACGCTCCTCACGCCCGTCGGTGATGTCCCGGCGGCTGCCGTTCTGCCTCCGGGAAAAACCTGCGGAAGGTGGCCCATGCCCGGGCGTACGGTGCTGGTGTCACGACGTCGGGCGGTCAGTTCCCGGCGTACCCGGGCAGCACCCGGCGCGTGGCCGGCGGGCCACCCGCCCGCCGCCACCACATCCCACGGAGGACACATCCATGACTCTCCATCCTGCCCGCGCGGGCGCGGTGACCGTCGCGCTCGGGGCCGCGCTGCTGCTGGCCGGGTGCACCAGCGATGCCGACGGCGACAGCGCCACCGGGGAGCCGACGGCGCAGGCGTCCGCCACCGAGGAGGCCGAGGACGCGCCCGCCGCGGAGGGTCCCGTCGAGGTGCCGGACGTCACGCTCCTCATCCTGGCCACCGCCGAGGGCAACCTCGTCCGCGCGGGCCTGGAGTCGGCGACCGTCGACGCCGCCGGGGCACCGGTGACGGTCGACGACCCCGCGACCTACCTGGTGACCGCGCAGGACCCGGCCGACGGCACCGTCGAGCCCGGGAGCACCGTGACCCTCACCGTCGAGCCCCGCGGTTGACGTCCCCCGGGGTGCCGGAGCCGTCACGGCGGCCCGGCACCCCCCGCCGGGGCCACCCCCGTCACGCCGACCGTGCCAGTCGCGCCACCTGCCGCGCGAAGCCGCCCACGTAGCCACCGCCGAACAGGACGGCGTGCATGCCGAGCGGATAGAGCTGGTGCACCGCGACGAGCTCGTCCCACGGCTCCGGCAGCTCACGGACCGTGGCGTACCCCGCCAGCACCTGCGCCAGGTGCGGCGCGCCGAACAGCTCCAGCATCGCCAGGTCGGTCATCGGGTGCCCGCCATGGGCGGCGGGGTCGATGAGCACCGCTCCGTCCGCCGTCCACAGCACGTTTCCCGACCACAGGTCCCCGTGGACGCGCGCCGGTGCGGCCCCGTCGTCCCACGCCCGCGCGCGGACGGCGTCGGTCACCCGTGCCAGGTCCGTCGCCAGGGCCGCACCGAGCCTCCCGCGGGCCGCGAGGTCGTCGCGCAGCGGTGCGAGGCGGCAGTCGGCGTAGAAGGGCCCCCACGCGTCGTACGACCCGCTGCGCAGCGGCAGGGGCTCCGCGAGGGGGCCGAAGAAGCCGTCCCCCGTCCACCCGTCGGGCGGCGCGCCGAACGCCGGGGCCCCGGCAC
>JAEWQZ010000191.1 GCA_023460255.1 Actinomycetes bacterium | reverse complement strand
GAGGACGCCCACCAGCTCGGCCTGATCCTCCTCGGTCACGCGCGCGAGCGCCGGCTGCCGGTGACGATCGACGTGACGCGCGGGACCCAGGTCGTGTTCCACGTCGCCATGGAGGGGACCAGCGCCGACAACGACGACTGGGTCCGGCGCAAGACCCGCACCGTGCAGCGGTTCGCCCTGCCGAGCCTGCTCGTCGGGCTGCGTCCCCGGATCGCGGGCGGACGCATCGAGGACGAGGCGTGGTTCGACGAGCGCCGGTACGCCGCGCACGGCGGCTGCTTCCCCGTCATGGTGCGCGACGTCGGGATGGTCGCCACGGTGACCGTCTCGGGCCTGACCCAGGCCGACGACCACGCGCTCGTGGTCGAGGCGCTGCGCGAGCTCGCCGCGGACATGTGATGGGGCTCTTCGGCCGACGACGGCGGGGCGAGGACGCCGACGACGCCGGCGACTCAGGCGACCGCGACCCGGCCGTCCCGTTCCTCACCCGCGCCGACGCGGCGGAGGTCCGCCGGCTGGCCCAGCGTGCGTTCGCGGAGGCGGGCGTGGACGTCGTCATCCACGCCGACCGCTTCGAGGCGACCGACGGCCGGGCGTTCGGCCTGTGGAACCTCGCGGCCACCTGCCGCAACGCCGAGCGTGGCCGCCGCGAGTGGCCCGACATCGTCGCGCGCCACGTCCGCGCGCTCCTCGCACCGACGCCCTCCCCGGACGCCCTCAGCGCCGAGGAGATCCTCGCGCGCACCGTCGTGCGCGTGTACGGGGCGGACTCCGTGCCCGTGCACACCGGGTGGTTCTCCTACGTCCGCCCGATCGCCGACGACCTGCTCGAGGCACTGGTGCTCGACCTGCCCGAGTCGGTGCTGATGCTCCGTGACCAGGACGTCGAGCGGGTCGGGATCGAGGCGCTCCGGCACGCGGGCCTCGAGCGGCTGCTGCGCGAGCCCGTCGACGCCATCGAGTCGGTGCGCGCCGCCCGCGGCGCCACGTTCCAGGTGGTGCTCGGCGACTCGGTGTACACGGCCAGCCGCATCCTGGCGATGCGCGACCTGCTCATCCGCGTCTACGGGGAGCGTGAGTACCCCGACGGCGTGCTGGTCGCCGTCGCGCACCGGCACCAGGTCGCCCTGCACCCGCTGGACGGGCCCGGCGCGGTCGACGCGATCAACGCGATGGTCGCCTTCGCCAAGGCCGGGTTCGACGAGGGGGCGGGCGGTGTCTCCCCCAACCTGTACTGGTGGCACGACGGCGCGCTGACCCGGCTCAGCCGGGTCGACGACGACGGGTCGATCGCCGTGGAGGTCGGGCCCGATCTCGCCGGCGTCCTCTCCCGGCTCACGGGCGGCTGACCGCCCTGTCAGCGCGGGACGCCGGACCCGCCTTCGCGGCCCGGGACGCGCCGGACGAGTCCGCCGTCAGGGTCCGGGGCCGCCGGCTCGAGGCCCCCGGCCGCCGGCTCGGGGCCGGGAGCGGCCGCAGCCGTCGGCGCGACGGGTCGGCGCACGCGGTACGCGTCCGCACGGAAGGCGTGCACGATGACGGTGGCCACCACCACGAGCCAGCTCCCCTTGATCAGCCGTCCGGACGGCCGCCCAGCGTCGCGGCCGCACCCGTCGGGATGCCCGGGGGCGCGTCGCAGCTCAGCAGGATCGACCACCGTCGACGTACGGCCCCACCCTCGGCGCGCATCCTGCCACCGGCCGGGCGGGAGCGGGCGGGCGTCTCACTCGAAAGAGTTTCGGGCGGCGGGAGAACGCTCGCGGGTGACGGGCGCCGAGGGCGCACGGCGCGCCAGGGGCGTGGGCCGGTTCTGGAGCATATGCTCTAGACCGTGGCAGCCAGGCGGGACGGCGCAGGTCAGCGCACCGGTACGCGCATCCTCGACGCCGCCCTCGAGCTCTTCAACCGCGACGGTGCAGGCCGGGTGACGACCAACCACATCGCGGCCCACCTCGGCATCAGCCCCGGCAACCTCTACTACTGGTACCCCGACAAGCGGGCCATCGTGCGCGCTCTGTGGACCCGGCACGTCGCCCAGCACGCCGCGGTGTGGGACGCGGCCGACCTGCCGACGCCCGACGAGATGCTCCACCGGCTCGCCGCGACCACCGACCTGCACCGGGCCCACCTCGTCCTGTCCCGCGACCTGCTCGCCCTGGCGCACGAGGACCCGGAGCTGCGGCGGGCCGTCGCGGACGAGCGCGCCCGGCGGCTCGCCCTCCTCGGCGCGCTGGCGCGGACGTGGCGCGCGGACGGCCTCCTCCGCCCGGTCGACGACGAGCGCCTCGACGCGCTCGTGGAGGCGGTGCTGCTGGTCACCGAGACGTGGGTGCCCGTGGCCCTCGGCGCTGCCACGAGCGACGGCGCGGGCGGGGTCCCCGCCACCGCCGACCCGGCGCACGGCGAGCGGCTGCTGCGCGCAGTGCTGGAGCCCTACCTCGTGCCGGGCCCGTCCCCGGCGGCACCGCCCCCGGGGAGGAGCCCCTCGGCGGCGAGCCCCGACCACACAGGCCCGTAGCCGAGCCGCGCCTGCTCGAAGGCGACGACGTCCCGCGCCAGCACGTCCTCGCTGACGTCGACGGCCGCCACCGCCGCCGCCGTCATGGCCGAGGTCCGCACGACGTCGTCGAACAGCCGCTCCTTGGTGTCGCAGAGCTCGACGATCCGCTCGTCGACCCCGTCCGCGCCGAGCAGCCGGTGCACGACGACGCGGCGCACCTGCCCCATCCGGTGCACCCGCCCGACGGCCTGCGCCTGCGTGGTCGGCTTCAGCTGCGGTTCGCACAGCACGACGACGCTCGCGGCCTGGATGTTCAGCCCGACGCCGCCGGCCTGCACCTGCGCGACGAGGACGGCACCGCTGCGGGCCGCCGACAGCTCGTCGACCATCCGCTGCCGCGCGCGTGGCGGGGTGTCTCCCGTGAGCGGCCCGACCACCTCCGCGCCCGGCAGCGCCGCGACGGCCTGCGCCACGGCGTCGAGCACGTCCCGGAAGTAGGAGAAGACGGCGACGCGACGACCGTTCTCCGCGGCGTCGTCCACGATCTCGAGCAGGCGCGCGAGCTTCGCGGAGTCGGGTGTCGCGTACCCCGCCCGGCGCATCTCCATGAAGCTGCCGCCCGCCACGGCCGCCCGGTAGACGCGCTTCTCGGCCTCCGACGGGGTCACCCACTCGTCGACCTCGACGAGGTCCGGCAGCTCGACCAGGACGTCCTCCCGGTTGCGGCGCAGGTAGGCCGGTGAGACCGCCTGCCGGAACGCCTCCGGGCCGACCAGGCCCAGGTGCCGCGGCACCCGCGCCGCGACCTCGGGCTGCACCAGCCGCAGCAGCTCGACGAACTCCTCGACCCGGTTCTCCATCGGGGTGCCCGTCATGAGCAGGACGCGAGGGGTCGCCCCGGCCCACCGCGCGACGAGCTCCGACCGCTGCGCGTCGGGGTTCTTCACGAAGTGCGCCTCGTCCACGACCAGCACGGCCGGCGCTGCCGGCGCTCCCGCTCCGTCGGGCGCCGGCACGTGGACCAGCCCCTCGTACGTCGTCACCGCGACGCCGCCGTCGGACCGCCACCGGGCGAGCGCCTCCGCGCGGTCGGGGCCGTGCACCATGTGCACGGGCAGCGACGAGCGGACCTGGACCTCCCGCACCCAGTTCACGAGCACCGACGCCGGGCACACGACGAGCGCGTGCCGCTCGCCCTGCGCGTGCAGGTGGGCCATGACGGCGATCGCCTGGATCGTCTTGCCGAGCCCCATCTCGTCCCCGAGCAGCACCCGCCCCTGGTTGAGGGCGAACCGGGCGCCGAACGCCTGGTACCCCCGCAGCGACACCGTCAGCCGCGAGACGTCGAGGGGGTGGGCCGCGACGCGCTCGGCCAGCCGGGCGGTGATCCTGCCGAACGCCGCGAGCGCCTGCGTGCCGAGCGGCGCCACCTCCTCCAGCAGCGTGTGGTACTCCACGGACCGGCGCTCGTAGTCGGCCCACAGCGCGCGCGGGCCCGGGTCCGGTTCGGCGCACGCGTCCGTGAGGCGGGCGACGACGTCGGGCAGGCCCGTCATGGCGAGCCAGTCCTCCCAGCGTCGCAGCCGTCCCAACGCGCCGACGGCGGCGTCGCGCCGGGCCCGACCCCGCAGGGCCAACCTCAGGCGGTTGCCGGCCGGACGGGCCAGCGGCAGCTCGCGGGCGACGGCCCCGGCGTAGTCGGCC
>JAEWQZ010000190.1 GCA_023460255.1 Actinomycetes bacterium | reverse complement strand
ACCTACCGCCGCGTTCTGCGGGGAGGCGGGAGGTGGCGGGAGGTGGCAGGCGGGAGGTGGCAGGCGGGAGGTGGTAGGTGGCAGGGGGCAGGGGGGCGGCGGCAGGTGGGAGGTGGGAGTCGGAGCGGTACGCGCCCTGCGCCCGCGCGTCAGGCCGCGGGCGTCCGCTCGACCGTGATCGCGGTGGCGGCGCTGATCGCCGCGGTGACCAGCCCCGCGACCAGTCCGACGCGGGTGTGCGGCAGGCTGACGCCGCGCGCGCCGAGGCGTCGTCCGAGGCGGTGGATCCCCCGCTCGGCCGCGACCGTGCCGACGACCACCCCTGCGGCGAGTGCCGCACCCGCCACGGCGGACGCCGCGGGGACGATGCCTCGCTTCCACGCGGGGCGCCCGTCATCGGTCGGGTCTCCGGCAGGTCGCACCATCGAGGAGTCGAGCACCGGGGTCGTGGCGGTCAGGGTGCGGACGCGGTGGAGGGCGTCGTCGGCCCCCGCCCCGGCGTCCGACGCGCGGGCCGCGGCGACCTCGTCGAGCGCGCGCCGCGACTGGACGACCGACATCCCCACCACCGGCACCAGCAGCCCCACCTTGAGCGCGGCGCGGGCGCGCCGGGAGGCGACGGCGTCGGGCAGCGCGTACCAGACGGCGGTCACGGCGCCCGAGGCGACGGCCTCGGCGATGTCGCGGCGGTCGATGCGGCTCATCGGCTCCCTCTCCTGCGGCGGCGGTTGCTGGGACAACGCCGGACGACGGCGCGCGGTTCCGGGTTGGCGACTGCGGCTCCCTACGCAGATCGCGGCGCCCGACGCAGAACGCGGCGCTCGAGGGCCGCGTTCTCTCCCGCCGGCCGCGTTCTGCGCAGGGGTGCGGGCGCGTCAGGTGTCGGACGCGCGAGCGGGTCGGCCGGGTCAGCTCGGCGGGACCGCCGTCGGGGGCGCCGGGAACGTGTCGATCTCGCTCTCGCCGCCGCACTCGGCGAAGTCGTGGGTGACCGCGTACTCGTAGGCGGTGCCGGGCGCGTCGGGGGCCGTGGTGTCGAGGTGGCTCAGGGGCTCGCCGTCCTCGGCCGGGCCGGCGGTGGGGGCGGCGACGCGTTGCCAGGCGTCGGCGTCGTCGGCTGCTCCGGCCGGGCGGCGGTAGACGACGTAGTCGGCGGCGTCGTCGTAGAGCATCGACTGCCAGGTGACGAGGACGCCGTCGTCCTGGGCCGTCGCGGCGACCTCGAAGGTGCCGTGCACGGCATCGCAGTAGTCGTCGTGAGTGGCCTCGGGGATCTCCTCCGGGGCGAGGGCGCGCAGGGTGAGCACGACGCCGGCGGCGACGGCGAGCAGCGCGGCCGGGACCGCGAGCAGGACGACGAGTCGTCGGCGGTTGCGGACGGGCCGATGGTGCTCCACGGCCCCATGCTGCCGTACGCGCTCGACGCAGATCGCGGCGTCCGGCGCAGAACGCGGCGCTCGAGGGCCGCGATCTCCACCGCCGGCCGCGTTCTGTGGGGTGGCGAGGGTGGGGAGGGTGGCGAGGGTGGGGTGGGCGGGGAGGGCCGGGTGGGCGTAGGGCGTCGAGGCGCCGGTCAGGCGCGGACGGCGTAGCGCAGGTAGACGTGGCCGCCGGTGAAGCGGCGCTCGTCGAGCAGGTCGAGGTGCACGCGGACGCTGTCGGGCAGCGCGGGCTTGCCCCCGCCGACGACGACCGGGTGCACGACCAGCTGCACCTCGTCGACCAGGCCGGCGCGCAGCGCGTGGGCGGCGAGCTCGGCGCCGCCGATGGCGAGGTCCCGCTCGGCGGAGGCCACCAGGGCGCGGATGGCATCGGCGTCGAAGGTGCGCTCGAGGCGGGTGCGCGCGGTCAGCGGCGCGTCGAGGGTGGTGGACCAGACGACCTTGTCGGCGGCCTGCCAGAGCGCCGCGAACTCCTCCGTGACGGGGTTGCCTGCGGAGAGTGCCGGGTCGGTCTCCCAGACGGCCATCGTCTCGTAGAGCCGGCGGCCGTAGAGGAAGGTGCCGACGGGCCGGGTGAGGTCGTTGAAGAACTGGTGCAGCTCATCGTCGGGCACGGACCAGTCGAAGCGCCCGTCGGCGTCCTCGATGTAGCCGTCGAGGGAGGTGTTGGTCAGGTAGATGAGGCGCGCCATGCGGGGTAGACCGGCGGCTGGGGCGGGACTGATCGGGTCGCGGGGGCCCGCGCGTCCGGCCCGCGCGCCCGCCCGCGCGTCCGACGCCCGCCTCAGCCCAGCCCCTCCCGGAAGCCCTGCCGCCACGACGGGTAGCGCGGCTCCCAGCCCAGCTCGCGCTTGGCCTTCGCGTTGGAGAACGCACGCCCCTGCGTCATCATCGCGATCACGACGTCGCCCGCCAGGGGTCGGGCCAGCCAGGCCGGCACCCGCAGGGGCGGCTTCGCGCCGATCGCCGACGCGAGGTAGGGCAGCCAGTCGGCTGCGGGCGCGGGCTCGTCGTCGGCGATGTTGTACACCCCGGTCGCGCGCTGCTCCACGGCCAGGACGGTGGCGGACGCGGCGTCGTCGGCGTGGATCCACGAGCAGTGCCCCGCGCCGCCGCCCACCACCGGGAACTGCCGTTTGCGGACGAGGTCGAGCTGGGCGTCGGTGGCGCCCGGCCCGTAGAGGTAGCCGTAGCGCAGGACGGCGCCGCCGACGCCGAGGACCGCCGCCTCGAGGTGGCGGATCGCCGCCATCACCGGCTGGCCGGTGGTGCCCTCGAGGAGGTCCAGCGGGTCGTCCTCGGTCTTGACCCAGCCGCCCTCGCGGATGCCGTTCCAGGCGCCGTAGCTCTGCGCGACGACGTGCGGCACCCCCGCCGCCCCGGCCGCGGCGAGCAGGTGCTGCGTGCCCTCGGTGCGCAGGCGGTTGGTCGTGGCGAACCACCGGGCCATGTGCTTCATGTCGGGCTTCGCGGCGATCGAGGTCATCAGGTGCACGACGACGTCCGGTCGGGCCGCGGCCACCGCCTCGCCCACGGAGGCGGCGTCCAGCCCGTCCATCACCGCCGCCGACGCCCCGAGCTGCTCCAGCAGCCCGACGCGGGCGGGGGTCGACGTCGTGGCCGTGACCTCGTGGCCCCGCGCGACCAGCTGCTGGACCAGGGGGCGCCCCACGGCGCCGGTGCCCCCCGCGACGAAGACTCGCATCGCCCTGACTCTTCCATGCTGATGTCCGGCGGTACACCCCGGAGGGTGGGTGGGTGAGGGGGCGGCGGGGGCGGGACTGATCGGGTGTCGATGTTCTACGATGTAGCACATGGACGAGGTGGGGATCCGCGCGCTCAAGCAGAACGCGTCGGCGGTCGTGGCGCGGGTCGCCGCGGGTGAGCCGGTGACCGTCACCGACCGCGGCCGCCCGGTGGCGCGCCTGACGCCGGTGCCCAGGTCACCGCTGGAGGAGCTGCTCGCCTCGGGGGAGGCGCGTCCGCCCCGGCGTCCGGTGGTCGACCTCGCCTACCCGCCGCCCAGCGTCGAGATCTCGCCCGAGCTGGCCGCGATGCGCGACGCCGAGCGGTACTGAGTCGGGCGGGTTGAGGTGGCGTTCTACCTGGACACGTCCGCGCTGGTGAAGCTCGTGGTCGCCGAGCGCGAGACGCCGGAGCTGCACGCGTGGGCGACGCGGCCTCGCCGGGCGCTCGTGTCGAGCGACCTCGCGCGGACCGAGCTGGTGCGTGCGGTGCGCCGCGTGGCGCCGGACCTCGTGGTGGCGGCGCGCGAGGTGCTCGACGCGCTGACGCTGCTCAGGGTGAGCACGTCGGTGTTCGACGCCGCCGCGCGCCTGGACCCCGACGCCCTGCGCACCCTCGACGCGGTGCATCTGGCGGCCGCGCTCGCGCTGGGGGACGACCTCGAGGCGGTCGTGACGTACGACGAACGGCTCGCGGAGGCGTGCCGGGTCAACGGTGTGGCGGTGCTGGCGCCGGGGGTGTGAGGGGGGCGGCGTCAGGCGGGCCGGGGCATTCGGGCGGCCTGCCGAACGCACGTCGCCCAACCGGCGGATGGAGCAGAGACTGATCGGGAGAACGGGAGCTCCGCAGTCGACGCGGCTCCCGCAGTGCTAGAGGGTCGGGTACGCGGCGTAGCCGGTATCGGCCGGGAGTGGGTCGAGGAACGTGACCTCGAACTGCGCCCGGCCCTCGACAGGGAGTCGGTCGACATAGGTGAACTCGGCGCCGATGATCGCGCCCGTCGGGGCGGTGGCGACGACGACGACCTCGACGTTCTCCTGCTCCGCCGCGAACGTGCTCGTGAGAATTCCACTGACGCTCGTCGAGTACTCGTTCGTGGTCGACGAGATCTCCGACACAGCGAACGCGCCGAGACCGTCGTCCGGGGCGCTCTCGGCGTCGTCGGCCACCGGGCCGCGGACGTCGAGATGGTCGATCTCTGCCGTGCCGACGTCGAAGAGCGTCCCGCTCACGGCGACGTCACCGGGAAGGATCGTGAGGTAGTCCGAGGTCGAATCGAGGATCGTGCCGTCGGCCCCGACGGCCTCGATGGTGACCTCGGCGAAGTCGAAGAGCCATTCCGCGTTGGGGTTGTTGATCACCACGACGTACCACCACGTCGTATCGTCGTAGGAGTTCTGCCCGAAGCCTGAGTTCACGACGGTCAGCTCATCTGCCTCCGGCACCTCCGCGGTCGGGGTCGTCGTCGGACGCGAAGGTGCGCGGGGCGCGTCGTCATCCCTCGAGCCCTTGTCGTCGGCCGGATCAGCAATCGGGGCGGTGTCCGAAGCGCAGCCGACGAGGGCGAGGCTCGCGATCAGGAAGGCACTTGCCAGTCGGACGGCGCGCATGGGTCCCCCTGGGGTCTGGGTTCTGTCGGCTTGCCCGCCACGCTAATGGCCGTGGAGGGGCATCAACGGCGGGTGGATGGGTGAAATCCCACGTCGGGCTCGGCTCGCGGGGCATCGGTCAGACCGCCCTTCAACCGGGCGGCCGCGCGTGCAGCCTCGGCGTACGCCGGCAGCCACGACTCGGCGAACTCGGCCCAGCCGGCGAGCACCGGACCCACGCGCGTCCAGGGCTGTCGGGCGCTCATGGGCGAGCCGAGCAGCGTCGACAGCCGGCCCTGAAGGTCGGCGGCCTCCCCGGCGAGGCCCGCGTCGCTGATGGCGCCGAGCGCGAACTGCAGCGCCCCGGCCCCGTCGCCCGGGAAGAGCTGGATGAGCGTCCACCGGTCCTGCAGCCGGTACTGACGCCCGGCGGACGAGGTCGTCACCAGCCACCCCTGCTCCTCGGCGAGGGAGTTGAGCCGCGACTCGAGCTCTCGGACCTCATCCGACGCGGAGGCCATGAGCTCGGCGAACGTGCGGCTGTCCGGCTGTCGCTTGGTTCGTGCCGACTGGCCGGACTGCCCGACGACCGTCGGTGCGAGCACGCGCCGCCCTGCGGCGACGTACTGGCGGATCTCGATGCCGAGCACCTCGCACTGCGTCATCTGCTCGTTGAGGAACTCGATGATCCGGCGGAGGGTCGGGGGGATGACGTCGGCGACGAAGAGGAGCCGCAGGCGGCCCGCCTGGAGGTTCGCCTCGACTCCCGCCCAGAGCGCCTCGACAGTGGTGTCGGGACGGTCGGCCCGGTCGAGGAAGGCGCGGACGGCCTCATCGGCGCGGTCGGGTCCGCCAAGGCGTGCGGCGAGGTCGGCGCGGAGACGCTCCACGGGCCAGTTCCGGACGCCGTTCGCGGCGTAGTCGAGCATCTGCCCGACGACCTCACGCCGGATGCGGGTGTCGCTGCTGCGCTTGACCTCGACGATCGTCGGGACACCGTCCTGGTCGACGAAGAGGTGGTCCGCGCTCCAGAGATCCGCAGCGCCGAGAGCGTCGGGAACGCCCTGCTCCCGGGCGATGAGCAACCACTCCCGTGGACTGCCAGGGTTGATCTGGCGGCCGGGCATGAGGTCCGGATGATGCTCGAGGAGGGACTGCAGGTCGGCCTCGTCGACGTAGGCGCTGTGCTGCATCTCGACCAGGTCGTCACCATCGACGAGGAAGACGCCTTCGGACGGCACGGCTCAGCCCGCTTCCTCGACGAGGGTCGAGATCCGCGTGAGCGGCTCACCGGCCGGGATCAGCCATGCCTGCGTCATGTCGCGTCGCCCTCCGTCGAGTTCTGGGACAAGACCGTAGTCTCCGCTGCGCGCTGCGAGTCGGACTCGGGTAGAGGCTCTACCCCTTCTCGGGCGCGACGCCGCGGACGTCCGCCGCCGGGAACCGTCCCCGGCCCGCCTCGAGCTTGGCGCGTGCGGCGGCGCCGAGGTCCACCCCCAGGACGTCGGCGAGCCGCACGAGGTAGAGCAGCACGTCGGCCATCTCCTCGCCCACCCGCTCCCGCCGGGCCGCGTCCTCGACCGATGCCACGGCCCCGTCGGCGGGCACCCACTGGAACAGCTCCGCGAGCTCCCCGACCTCGCCCACCAGAGCAAGGATCAGCGACTTCGGGTCGTGGAACTTCTCCCAGTCTCGCTCGCGCGCGAACTCCCGCATGAGGCGGGTCAGCTCGGCGAGCTCGGGCTCCGGCGTCGTCGTCACCCCGCCACTGTGGCACGGGCGTCCGACGCGTTCGCTACCGTGCACCCCGTAAGCGGTCCGACGGACTTCCGCCCCGTGCGCCCCGGCGCCGACGGCGGACATGTCCCCTCCGCACGATCCTTCGTGCTGCCAGGGGACGACGTCGGTGAGCCTGAACCGGATGAGCGCCGCGGCTCTCGCGGCGATGACGGACAAGGACGCCACCGAGCTGGAACGGGTCCTCGCGGAGCACTTCTTCGGCAGCGGCTGGGGCGCGCCCGGGGCGGGCGAGCGCCGCGCGTGGCGCAACAGCCTGCCTGCCCTCGCCCGTGACCTGCGCGACGCCGGGCTGGGCCAGGTGGAGGTGATCCTCGAGCACCGGCTGCCGCTGAGCAGCAAGCGCGCGGACGTCGTCCTGGCCGGGCTGCACCCGCGCACGGGGGCGCCGTCGTACGTGGTGGTCGAGCTGAAGCAGTGGGGCAGCGCGTCGCGGTGGGAGGGCAGCGACACGCTCGTCGAGGTCGACGGCGCGCCCTACCGGCCGTCGCTGCACCCGTCGACGCAGGTGGCCGGCTACGTGGACTACCTGCGCGACTTCACGGCGGCGCTCGCCGAGGCGCCCGACGCCGTCGTCGGCGTCGCCTACCTGCACAACGCGACCGACCACGGTGTGGCGGACCTGCGCGGGATGGCGGCGGCCGCCGACGCTCGGCTGGTCACCGGGCAGCGTCGCGGCGAGCTGCACGACTTCCTGCGGTCGCGGCTGGCGCCCGACGCCGGGGTCGCGGCGGCGGACGTGCTGCTCGGGTCCGCGATCCGGCCGTCGAAGCAGCTGCTCAGCGTCGCCGCGCGGGAGATCCAGGAGCGGGAGCAGTTCGTGCTGCTCGACGAGCAGCGGGTCGCCTACGAGCTGGTGCTCGCCGCCGTCGACGAGGCGCGGCACGCGGACACGAAGACCGTCGTCGTCATCGCGGGCGGGCCGGGCAGCGGGAAGAGCGTCATCGCGCTGTCGCTGCTCGGGGAGCTGGCGCGGCAGGGCCGGGCGGTGCTGCACGCGACGGGGTCGAAGTCGTTCACGCAGACGCTGCGGCAGGTGGCGGGCAAGGGCTCGACGCGGACGAAGAAGCTGTTCGCCTACTTCAACAGCTTCATGGAGGCGGAGCGGAACGGGCTCGAGGTGCTCGTCCTCGACGAGGCGCACCGGCTCCGCGAGAAGTCGGTGAACCGGTACACGCCCAAGCCGCTGCGCGAGCGGGCGCGGCCGCAGATCGAGGAGCTGCTCGACGCCGCGCGGGTGCCCGTGTTCCTGCTCGACCAGTACCAGGTGGTGCGGCCGGGCGAGATGGGCAGCGTGCCGCAGATCGAGGCGGCGGCCAGGGCGCGGGGGCTACGGGTGCGGCACGTGGACCTCAACGCGCAGTTCCGCGCCGGTGGCAGCGAGCGCTACATCGACTGGGTGTTGCGGCTGCTGGGCCTGCGCGGCGACGGTCCGGTGGAGTGGCGGGACGAGCCGTCGTTCACCGTCGACGTCGTGGACTCGCCGGCCGAGATGGAGGCGCGGCTGACCGGGCTGCTCAACCGCGGCTACGGCGCGCGGATGACGGCGGGCTACTGCTGGCCGTGGAGCGACCCGCGCCCGGACGGGTCGCTCGTGCCGGACGTGCAGCTCGGTTCGTGGTCGCGGCCGTGGAACCTCAAGAGCGAGCGGTCGGTGGGCGGGGCGCCGCCGGCGTCGCTCTGGGCGACGGACCCCGCCGGGTTCGGGCAGGTGGGCTGCGTCTACACGGCGCAGGGCTTCGAGTACGACTGGAACGGCGTGATCGTCGGGCCGGATCTCGTGTGGCGCGGCGACCGGTGGGTGGCGCGGCGCGAGCACAACCGGGATCCGGACTTCCGGAGCCGGGCGGCGGTCGACGACGCGACGTTCGACCGGCTGGTCCGGCACGTGTACAAGGTGCTGCTGACGCGGGGAATGATCGGGACGGTCCTGTACTCGCCCGACGACGAGACGCGGGCGATGCTGCGGGCCTACACCGCGGGCTGACGGCGGCCGTCACCGGGCTGGCCCTGTTGCCGCGGCCGGCGCTGGGTTAGGTTCCTCGGCGAAAGGCGGTCCGACGGGCTTCCGCGTTCGCTTCGGCGAGCGGACATGCCCCCTCCGCACGAGTTCTCGTGCTGGTCGGGGGTCACCGTGGTCGCCGTCCTCATCCACCCGAGCGGCATGGGGAACGCGGAGGGTGCGCGCAACTGGCGCAGCACCATCGAGCGCGCCGTCGACTTCCGGGCCGACGCCGTCTCAGGCGCGTTGACGTCCGAGGAGCGGGCCACGCTCGAACGCCTTCATCCGGAAGGCGCCGCGCCGTTCTGGGGGGCGCACGGCCGTCATGGCGCCCAGATCGGTCGGCTCGTGGAGAACGACGTCGTCGTCCTGACCGGCGACGGTCGGGTACGCGCGATCGGTCGGGTCGGGCTCGTGACCGACAACGCCCGCCTCGGCGACGTCCTGTGGCCGCGCCATCCAGTGCATGGCAGCTACCGGCACGTCTACAGCCTCGTCGGGCTGGAACTCGTCGACATGCCGCTGGCGGGGGTGCGCCAGGCAGGGATCTCGTGGTTCCAGACGCCGTTGCGCGTCGATGACGCGCGTGCGGACGCGGTGCTGGCAGAACTCGGGGAGCACCGCCCCGAACCCGGAGAGGGCGCTCGCCGGGGGCGCCGCCCAGATGTGGCTGGAAGCGTCCCGGGTGATGTGGTCGTCGAGGCAAGTGAGGGCGACGGTCCAGGTGCAGTGCCGCGCGGACTGGGTGATCTCCTTGCGCGCCTCGAGTCCATGGGCGGCACTGATGCCGCGGGTGCCGCGCGCACAGTTCGTCGCGAGCAGTCGCTTCTGCGAGTTGCTCTCGGGCTGGGCCCGGCTACGGGGGACGCGCTCGCGCGGTGTGGACTCTGCGGCCGATACCTGCCCCGACAGCTCCTGGTAGCCGCGCATGTGAAGCCTCGGAGCGAGTGCTCCGAGAACGAGCGACGCGACATCCCGCACGTCGCAATGGCCGCATGCCTGCTCGGTTGCGACGCGCTCTACGAGGCCGGCTACATCACCGTCGACGGTCGTGGCGGTGTGCTGACCGCCCGGCGAGCGCTTCGAATGTCGCCCTTGGTCGAGGTGCTCCGCGGCCTTGAGGGCAAGGTCGCGCCGGCCTGGTCGGCCGGGCGCGAACCGTACTGTCAACGACGGCCGAAAACGAACCCCCTGGCGTCGGGTGAAGATGGACCCCTCTTGTGGTGTGGTCAGTCGGTCGTGGCCGCTGGTGGGCGGCCGAGGTCTCGGTTCTTGAGCCGGTAGGAGTCG
>JAEWQZ010000189.1 GCA_023460255.1 Actinomycetes bacterium | reverse complement strand
GCTCGTCGACGGCGTCCTGTTCGACATCGACGACACCCTCGTCGACACCCAGCAGGCCTTTGCGGCGGCGCTGGCCGACGTCGCACGTCACTACCTGCCGCACCTCGACGAGGCCCGGCACGGCGAGGTGCTGACCGCCTGGCGCGCCGACGTCGGCGGCCACTACCGCGCCTACACCCGCGGTGAGGTGGGCTACCTCGAGCAGCGGATGGCCCGCGCGAACGCCCTGCACGCCGAGTTCGGCGGCGTCGAGCTCGACGACGCGGGCTACGCGGAGTGGAACGCCGTGTTCGAGGCCGGCTTCGCGCAGGCGTGGTCGGCCCACCCCGACGCCGCCGACGTGGTGGAGCGCCTCCTGGCCGCCGGGCTGGCGGTCGGCACCCTGACGAACGCCGCCGTGGCGTACCAGACGAGGAAGATGACGCGCGCCGGGCTCGGGCACCTGCCCGTGCTCGTGGGCGTGGACACCCTGGGTGTCGGCAAGCCGGACCCGCGGGTCTTCGCGGAGGCGTGCCGGCGCCTGGGCACCGAGCCGGGGCGGACCGCGTACGTCGGCGACGAGCTCGACATCGACGCGCGGGCGGCCGTCGAGGCGGGCCTGTTGGGCGTGTGGATCGACCGGCCCGGAGGACGCCGCGTGGCGATCCCCGACGAGGACGTCGTGGCCGCGCGCCACGCGGGCGTCCGCGTGATCGCCTCGCTCACCGCGCTCCCGGAGCTGCTCGGCCTCTGAGCCGCGGCCCCGATCCGCCGGCCCGCGACCTGTCCGGCCCTTGGTCGGTCCGGTCTCCGGGGCGCCGAACCGTACCCTCGGGTGCCCGCGCCGTCGTAGCCTCACGCCATGGTGCGTTGGGCCAGGTCACCCCTCGACGCCGCCCTCGTGCTCGTGGCGGCGGCGCGTGAGCTCGGGCACGACCCGGATCACCTGCGCCCGCTCGAGGCCCTGGCGGCGTGGACCGCGGCGGCCCAGGTCCCGTTCCGCGTCCCGGCCGTCCGGGAGGCGGACGGCCTCCTCTACCGCTTCGGCACCGTGTCGGAGGACGGCGTCGCGCGCTTCCGCCTGACCCTCCTGCGCCGCTTCGTGTGCCGGGACGGGAACGGGCCGTGCGAGGTGCAGTGCGACGTCGACGTCGCCACGACGCCCGAGCTCGCGGCGCTCGGCGAGTACGCCGAGTGGTGCTACGCCCCGCCCTCGTCCCCGGCGCGGCACACGTGGACGACGGCGCTGGCCGAGCGGCCGGAGTGGCGTGCGCTGGCCCGCGCCGCCGACGCGCGTGTGTCGATCGGCGGCGTCCGGCCGGCGCCGGAGCAGGGCTGACCCGCCGCTACCCGCGCACCCACAGGGCGACGGCGGCGGCGAGGCCCACCACGACGATGACGGCCCGTAGCCCGCGCGCCGGGATGAGCCGTCCGAGCCGGGCGCCGAGGACTCCCCCCACGGCGGCGCCGGCGGCGACGAGGCCGGCGATCGCCCAGTCGACCTCGCCCGAGACGACGAAGACCACGCCCGCCACGAGGTTCGCGACGCCGGCCAGGATCACCTTCGCGCCGTTGGCACGGTGCAGGTCCGTCGACCAGGCGATGCCGAGCATCGCCAGCAGGATCACGCCCTGGGCGGCGCCGAAGTAGCCGCCGTAGACACCGGTGAGGAGGATCCCCGCCCCGAGGCCGATGCCGAGGGGCCGGGTGACCGCGTCGGCCAGGCCCGTCGGCGGTGGCTCCGTCAGGGTCTCGCCGCGGGCGAGCGCCGCGAGCGACTCGCGCCTGCGGATCGCCTCGGCGACCCGCGGCTGCACGGCCGCGAGGACCGCCGCGACGACGAGCAGCACCGGGACGATCGTGCCGAACGCCCCGGGGGCGAGGAGCAGGAGCCCGGCCCCGAGGACGCCCCCGACGGCGGAGCACGCGGCCATCGCGGCGACGGCGCGCCCCTGCCCGGTCAGCTCGCGTCGGTAGCCCCACGCGCCGGTCGCGGCGGCCGGGACCAGCCCGACGCCGTTCGACACGTTCGCGGTCACGGGCGGCACCCCGAGGCCGACGAGCAGCGGGAACGTGATGAGCGACCCTGCGCCGACGATCGTGTTGACGGTTCCCGCGACGAGCCCTGCGAGGGCGACCGCCAGGTACTCCCACCCCGTCATCGGCCCACCGCGTAGCCCTGCATGCCCCGGGGGTTGGCGGCGGCGCGGAGCAGGCCGTCGCCGCGGCGCGCGACGGCGCTCACGCGGCCCAGGGCCCAGGGGCCGGCATCGGTCACCTCGTGGCCGCGGGCGCGCAGGTCCGCGAGCACGTCAGGGCCCAGCCGGGACTCGGCGTGCACGCCACGGGGCTCGATCGAACGGGGGTCGAACGAGGAGACGAGGTGCGTCGTGTGCCACGCGGGCGCGTCGATCGCCTCCTGGAGGTTCATGCCGAACACCAGGTGGTTCAGCAGGACGACGGTCTGCCACTGGTCCTGCTGGTCGCCGCCGGGCGTGCCGCAGGCGATGACCTCGTCGTCCCCGACGACGAGCGTCGGGCTGAGCGTGGTCCGTGGCCGGGCGCCCGGTCGCAGCCCGGAGGGGCCGTCGGCGAGCCAGAACATCTGGGCGCGGGTCGGCAGCTGCAGGCCGAGGCCCGGCACCGTGGGGGAGGACTGGAGCCAGCCGCCGCTGGGCGTCGCGGACACGACGTTCCCGGCCGCGTCCACGACGTCCAGGTGGCAGGTGTCGCCGCGCGGCACGTCGAGGGTGGGCTCGCCGGTTCCCGCACCCGCGTCGCGCGCGGGCCCGCGGTGCGCGCCGAACGCCCGCTCGACCGCCCGGTCGAGGGCCCGGTTGGTCACCGGGGACCCGTGGCCGTCGGGGACGCCGGGGG
>JAEWQZ010000188.1 GCA_023460255.1 Actinomycetes bacterium | reverse complement strand
CCCTCAGGGCGTGTCAGCCCACCTGACGCCACTGACGCCACACGGCACCACCGCGGAGTGGAACGATCTGCCGGCGGATCGTTCCACTTCGAGGGGTGGGACCCTCGGATCGTTCCACTCTGAGGGTGCGGTCTCGGTGGACTCGACGGCTCAGGGCTGGGCGAGCCGGGCCGCGAGCCGCGCCGCACGGTCGGCGAAGCCATGCCACGTCCCGGGGGTGGCCGCGACGAGGTGCCGGGCGGCGGCGTCGTCGGCCGGGCGCTGGAGCCAGCGTGACAGGCGGCCGGCGCGGACCTCGAGCGTGACGAGCACCCCCTCGCACCAGCCGTGGGCGTCGAGGTCGCCGTCGTGCGCCCCGACGCGCCTGGTGACCTTCTGCTCCGACGTCACCCAGGCGACGGCCTCGAGCTCGGCCTGCACCCGTGCGGCGACTTCGAACGCGCAGGCGGAGGCCGCCTCGACCCGTCGGCGCACAAGGACGCCCAGGAGGTCCGCGACGGCACCGGGGTCGCGGGTCAGGACCGCCACCGCGCGCTCGACCCGCTCGTCGAGGTCGCCGTCGGCCACCCCGCGCACCCGGGCCATGTCCCGGTCGAAGCCGCCCCGGGGGCGGCCGGCGTAGGCCAGGGCGAGCGCCCGCTCCAGGCCTGCCACGGCCAGGCGGGTCTGCCCGCCGCCGAGGTAGGGCCCGTACACGGTCGCCCGGGGCGCGTCGGCGGGGGAGTGGACGACACTGAGCGTCGCCGCGTCGGGCCTGCGGTCGAGCGCGATCCAGCTCGGCACCTCGAGCCCGCCGCGGAGCCGGTTCCAGCGCGGCCGGGCCCGTTCGAGGAGGTTGCGCTCGAGCCAGGCGGCCTCGTGCACGGAGTCGCACTCGAGCGCCTCGATGGTCGCGACCTGGGGGACCATCCGGCGCAGGTGCGGCCGGTCGGCCAGGTCCCCCCAGTACGACCCGACGCGGCTGCGCAGGTCCGTGGCGCGGCCCAGGTAGGCCACCCGTCCGGCGTCGTCGCGGAAGCGGTAGACCCCCGGCGCCGCCGGGAGCCGCGCGACGACCGAGGGGCGGGCCATGGGCGAAGTATCCGCCCAGGAGCCCACGGGACGTCGTCACCGCTCGGGCGCACTCGCGCGCCGCGACTCCGGCACCCGATGAGTGAGTGCTCACTCAGTCGTGGTAGCCTCCACGCCGTGCCCGACACCAGCCACGACCCGACTCCCGGCCCGCGGCCCCGCCGAGCGGCGCCGATGGCCCCGGAGGACCGGCGGGACGCCATCGTCGCCGCCACGATCCCGCTGCTGCGATCGCGCGGGGCGGCGGTCACGACGCGGGAGCTCGCCGACGCCGCATGCGTCGCCGAGGGCACGTTGTTCCGCGTCTTCCCCGACAAGGCGGCGCTGGTCCGTGCAGCCGTCGAGCGGGCGCTCGACCCCGGCCCGGTGCTGGCCAGCCTGGCGGGCGTCGAGGTGGACCTGCCGGTGCGGGTCGCCGTGGCCAAGGTGGTGGCGATCCTCCAGGAGCACGCCGCCGACGTCGCCGTGCTCCTGGCCGTGGCCCACGAGCTCGTCGGCGAGCCCGGCGGCCCCCCGGGCCACGCGCACCGGCACGCCCACCACCCCGTCGAAAAGGTCGTGCAGGGCGTCGCCGACGTGCTGCATCCTCGTGCGGCCGCGCTGCGCCTCGACCCCGTGCCGTGCGCCCGGATGCTCGTCGGCCTCGTCCTCGCGGCGAACCGGCCGCTCGCCGTGGGCGGCGCGCCCGCCCTCGACCCGCACCAGCTCGCCGCGCTCTTCCTCGACGGTGCCCTCGCCCGTCCCGACCTCCCGGAGGACCCATGCTGATCCGCCTGCTGCGGGCCCGCCTGCGCGCGTACGGCGGGCTGGTGGCCGTCGTGGTCGTCCTGCAGCTCGTGCAGGCCGTCGCCAACCTGTACCTGCCGAGCCTCAACGCGGACATCATCGACGACGGCGTCGCCAAGGGGGACACCGGCGTCATCATGCGCCTCGGCGGCCTCATGCTCGCGATCACGCTCGTCCAGGTCGCGGCGTCGATCGGCGCCGTCTACGCCGGTGCGCGGGTCGCGATGTCGATCGGCCGGGACGTGCGCGCCGACGTCTTCGAGCACGTCCAGACGTTCTCCGCCCGCGAGGTGGGCCGGTTCGGCGCGCCCTCCCTCATCACGCGCACCACGAACGACGTGACGCAGGTGCAGACGGTCGTCTACATGACCCTGACCATCATGATCTCCGCGCCGGTGATGCTCGTCGGCGGCGTGATCATGGCGCTGCGGGAGAGCGTCGAGCTGTCGTGGCTGCTCGCCGTCATCGTGCCGGTGCTCGGCGGCCTCCTCGGGTTCGCCGTCGTGCGCCTGCGCCCGCTGTTCCAGGCGATGCAGAAGCGCATCGACGCGATCAACCGCGTGCTGCGCGAGCAGATCGGCGGCGTCCGGGTGATCCGCGCGTTCGTGCGGGACGCGCACGAGCGGGAGCGGTTCGCCGCCGCGAACGCCGACCTCATGGACGTCGGGGTGCGGGTCGGGCGCCTGATGTCGTTCATGTTCCCGACCGTGTTCCTCATCATGAACCTGTCGAGCGCGGCCGTCCTCTGGTTCGGCGCCCACGAGGTCGCCGACGGGCTCGGGATCGGCTCGCTCACCGCGTTCCTCAGTTACCTCATGCAGATCCTCATCTCCGTGATGATGGCCGTGATGATGTTCATGCTGGTCCCGCGGGCGGAGGTCTCCGCGGGCCGCATCAACGAGGTGCTCGACGCGCGGACGACCGTCGTGCCCCCGGCGGCACCCGTCACCGAGCTGTCCCGGCACGGGCACCTCGAGCTGCGTGGGGTCGGGTTCGCCTACCCCGGCGCCGCGGACCCGGTGCTGCGGGACGTCTCGTTCGTCGCGGCGCCGGGGGAGACCACGGCGATCATCGGCTCGACGGGCGCGGGCAAGACGACGCTGCTGAACACGATCCCGCGCCTGTACGACGCGACACAGGGCTCCGTCCTGGTGGACGGCGTCGACGTGCGCGACCTCGCCCTCGACACGCTCTGGGGCACGATCGGGCTCGTCCCGCAGCGTCCGTACCTGTTCAGCGGCACCGTGGCGAGCAACGTGCGCTACGGCAAGGAGGACGCCTCGGACGAGGAGGTCTGGCACGCCCTCGAGGTTGCCCAGGCTGCCGCGTTCGTCCGCGAGATGGGCGGGCTGGAGGCCGAGATCACGCAGGGCGGCACGAACGTCTCCGGCGGGCAGCGCCAGCGCCTGGCGATCGCCCGCGCGCTGGTGCGCCGGCCCGAGATATACCTCTTCGACGACTCGTTCTCCGCGCTGGACTTCGCCACCGACGCGGCGCTGCGGGCGGCGCTGGCCCCCGAGACGCGTGACGCGACGGTGGTCGTGGTCGCCCAACGGGTCAGCACCATCCGGCACGCGGACCGGATCGTCGTCCTCGACGACGGAGCGGTCGTCGGCATCGGGACCCACGCCGAGCTCATGGCCGACAACGAGACGTACCGGGAGATCGTGCTCTCCCAGGTGACCGAGGAGGAGGCCGCGTGAGCGCCCCGACGACGAAGGACCGGGCCGCCGGCGGCGCCGGCGCGCACGGGCCCCGCAGGCCTGCGGGCGGGCCGATGGGCGGCGGTCACATGGGCATGGCGATGCCGACCGCGAAGGCCCTGGACTTCCGGGCGTCGCTGCGCCGGCTCCTCGGCGAGCTGCGGCCCGAGCGGGTGCCGCTCGTGGCGGTGGTCCTGCTGACCATGCTCGGTGTCGGCGGTGCCGTCGCGGCGCCGAAGGTGCTGGGCTGGGCCACCGACGTGATCTTCCGCGGTGTCCTCGGCCAGGTCATCGGCGCCCAGGCCCCGCCCGGAGCCACGACGGAGCAGGTGGTGCGCGGCCTGCGTGAGGAAGGCCAGACCGAGCTGGCGGACGTGCTCGCCGGCATGGACGGGGTCGTGCCCGGCGTCGGCATCGACCTCACCGAGCTCGGTCGCGTCCTGCTCGTGGCGCTCGCCCTGTACCTGGCGTCGTGGCTGTTCGGCTACGTGCAGGGGCTGGTGACCACCGGCGTCGTGCAGCGGACCGTCTTCCGGCTGCGTGAGCGGGTGGAGGTCAAGCTCGGCCGCGTGCCGCTGTCCTACGTCGACTCCCAGCCCCGGGGCGAGCTGCTCTCGCGGGTGACCAACGACATCGACAACATCGCGCAGACGATGCAGCAGACGCTGAGCCAGCTCATCAACGCCGTGCTGATGATCGTCGGGGTCCTGGCGATGATGTTCTGGATCTCACCGCTGCTCGCGGTGATCTCGCTCGTCGTCATCCCGGCGTCCGGCGTGGTCACGGCGATGATCGCGAAGCGGGCCCAGCCCCAGTTCGTGGCCCAGTGGCAGCGCACCGGCACCCTCAACGCCCACGTGGAGGAGATGTACACCGGGCACGCGCTGGTCAAGGTGTTCGGCCACCAGGGCGCTGCCGGCGAGACCTTCCGGACCGAGAACGACGCGCTCTACGAGGCGACGTTCAAGGCGCACTTCATCTCGGGCCTCATCCACCCGGCGATGATGTTCATCGGCAACCTCAACTACGTCGTCATCGCCGTGATCGGGGCACTGCGCGTGGCCTCCGGAGCGATCACGCTCGGCGACGTCCAGGCGTTCATCCAGTACTCGCGGCAGTTCACGCAGCCGATCATGCAGGTCGCGTCGATGATGAACCTGCTCCAGTCGGGCGTCGCCTCGGCGGAGCGGGTGTTCGAGCTGCTGGACGCCCCGGAGCAGTCGCCCGAGCCCGAGGACGGGCCGCGGCCCGAGCCGGTGCGCGGTCGCGTCGCCTTCGAGGGCGTGTCGTTCCGGTACGTACCCGAGGCGCCGCTCATCGACGACCTGTCGCTCGTCGCCGAGCCCGGGCGGACCGTCGCGATCGTCGGGCCGACGGGGGCCGGCAAGACGACCCTGGTCAACCTGCTCATGCGGTTCTACGAGCTGGACGGCGGGCGGATCACCCTCGACGGCGTCGACGTCGCGCGGATGGACCGCGAGGAGCTGCGCCGCAACGTCGGCATGGTGCTCCAGGACACGTGGCTCTTCGAGGGCACGATCCGCGACAACATCGCCTACGGCCGGATCGGTGCGACCGACGACGAGGTGGTCGAGGCGGCACGGGTGACCCATGTCGACAGGTTCGTCAGGACGCTGCCCGACGGCTACGACACGGTGATCGACGAGGAGGCCAGCAACGTCTCGGCCGGGGAGAAGCAGCTGCTGACCATCGCCCGGGCGTTCCTCGCGGACCCGCCGATCCTCGTGCTCGACGAGGCGACGAGCTCGGTGGACACCCGCACCGAGGTGCTCGTCCAGCACGCGATGGCCGCGCTGCGGAAGGGCCGGACGTCGTTCGTCATCGCGCACCGTCTCTCCACCATCCGGGACGCGGACGTCATCCTCGTCATGGAGGACGGGGCGATCGTCGAGCAGGGCTCGCACGCCGAGCTCATCGAGGCGGGCGGCGCCTACGCGCGGCTGTACGCGAGCCAGTTCGCCGCCGCCGCCGCGCCGGTCGACTGACCCCACGACCCGGCCGGCCCGCCTCCCGCGAGCTCGAGCTCGGCGGGGCGGGGTCGGGGTCGGGTGCGGGTGGTCGAGAATCGGCGCGTGCCGATCATCCGCCTCACCGATCCCGACGACGACCGCCTGGCCGACTACACGCGGTTGACGGACGTCGCCCTGCGTCGCCGGTTGGAGCCGGAGCGGGGCCTGTACATGGCCGAGTCGACGAAGGTGATCCGGCGCGCCCTGGCCGCCGGGCACCGGCCGCGGTCCTTCCTCATGACCGAGCGCTGGCTGCCGGAGCTCGCGGACGTGCTGGCCGACGTCGAGGCGCGGTTCTCCGGCGTGCCGGTGTACGTGGGCCCGGCGGAGGTCGTCGAGACGATCACCGGCTTCCACCTGCATCGCGGGGCGCTGGCGGTGATGCACCGGCCGGAGCTGCCGCGCGTCGGCGAGCTGCTGGCCGCGGCGCGCGGCGGGGCGGGGGCGCGGCGCGTGGCAGTGCTCGAGGGCGTCGTCGACCACACCAACGTCGGGGCGGTGTTCCGGTCGGCGGCGGCGCTCGGGGTCGACGTGGTGCTGGTCTCGCCCGAGTGCGCCGACCCGCTGTACCGGCGCAGCGTCCGGGTGTCCATGGGCACGGTGTTCCAGGTGCCGTGGACGCGGCTGGAGCCGTGGCCCGGCGGTCTGGACCTGCTGCGCGCGGCCGGGTTCACCGTCGCGGCCCTCGCCCTGGCCGACGACGCCGTGTCGCTGGACGACCTCGCGGCCGCGGCGCCGGAGCGGCTCGCCCTGGTGCTCGGTACCGAGGGCGACGGCCTGAGCCGGAGCGCCGTGGCGGCCGCGGACGTGGTCGTGCGCATCCCGATGGCGGGCGGCGTCGACTCGCTCAACGTCGCCGCCGCGTCGGCCGTCGCGTTCTGGGCGACGCGGGCGTGAGACCCGGCGTCGCCGACGTCAGTGCTGGAACGTCACGGTGAGCTCGGCGCGCGCCAGCGTGTGGAACAGCGTCTGGAAGGCGACAGCGGTCGGCGTCGTGCCCGGGGTCACGTCCAGGTGGTCCACGTCGAGCGCGTGCACGGCGAACACGTAGCGGTGCGCGCGGTCCCCGCGCGGCGGGGCCGCGCCGAGGTACCCCGTGCCGCCGCCGTCGTGACGGGTCTGGACGACTCCCGGCGGCAGCAGCGCGCCGTCCGCCGCCCCGGCGCCGCGGGGGAGCGAGGTGACGGTCGCGGGCAGGGTGGCCACCGTCCAGTGCCAGAAGCCCGCCGGGGTCGGCGCGTCGGGGTCGAAGCACGAGACCACGAAGCCCGCGGTGCCCGACGGGAAGCCCGACCACGCGAGGTGCGGGGACACGTTGCCGCCCGCTGCCGTGTGCACCGCGGGCATCGGTGTCCCGTCGGTGAGGTCGTCGCTCGTGAGGGTGAAGGACGGCACCTGGGGGAGCTGCGAGTACGGGTCGGGTGGGACGGGGCGGTCCAGGTCCACGGTTCCTCCTGAGATCGGCTACGGCACCATCATCGCGGTTCCGACGGGTGGTGCACGCGGGAGCGGGCGTGCTCGACGGCCTCGGGCAGCGTGGCGAACGTGGCGCAGCCGCGCGGGACGTCGACGACGCCGACGGCGGCGGCGAGCCGACGGTGCTCCGGGCGCAGCCCCTTGAGGACGACGACGATGCCGCGGCGGCGCAGGTCGCCGACGATCTGAGCGAGCGCCCAGGCGCCGCTGGTGTCCAGCACGCGCACGCCCGACAGCCGCAGGATGACCACCCGCACGTCGGCAAAGAAGAGCGCCCCATCGATCCGGTAGACGGCGATGTACTCGCGCAGCAGAGCCTGCTCGGCGTCGCTGGTCAGCTCGGGTACCTCGAGCCGTTCCCGGTGCAGCCCGCTCGTGCGGGCCATGGCGCGTAGCGCCAGCACCATCGCCAGGGCGACGCCCACCTCGACGGCGACGACGAGGTCGAAGACCAGGGTCGTCGCGAGGGTGAGGGCCCACACGGACGCGCCGGACCGGCCCGACCGCACGATGATCCGTGCGCTGGCGAGGTCGACCATCCGGGCGGCGGTGACGAGCAGGACGCCCGCGAGCGCCGTGAGCGGGATGCGGGCGACGAGCGGCCCGGCCGCGTACACGACGAGCGCGAGGACGAGGGCGTGGACGACTGCCGCGACCCGGGTCCGCGCCCCCGCGCGCACGTTGACGGCCGTGCGGGCCAGGGCGCCCGTCGACGGCATGCCGCCGAACATCCCGGCCGCGATCGTGCCGAGGCCCTGCCCCACGAGCTCCCGGTTGGGGTCGGTCGGCGGCAGGTCGTCGGCGAGGCCGTCGGCGACTCGGGCCGCCAGCAGGCTCTCCAGCGCGGCGAGCGCGGCGATCGCCATGGCGGCGGACACGAGTGCCCCGGTGGCCTCCGGGGTGAGGGTCGGCAGGCTCGGCACGGGCAAGGAGCTCGGGAGCGGACCGATGCGGGTGACGTCGAGGTGGGTGACCTCGGCCACCAGGGTGGCCGCGACGATGGCCAGGAGCGAGACGGGCAGGGTGCGGTGCAGGCGGGGGACCAGCAGCATGAGGGCGATGACGCCCCCGACGACCGCCAGGGCGGGCGCGGCGTGCGCCCAGTCCGCGTCGGCGGCGGTCCGCAGCCCGACCAGGAGGGCGTTCTCACCGGGGGCCTTCGGCGCGTCCAGCGCGAGCGGCACCTGCTGGGCGGCGATGACGACGCCGATCCCCATCGTGAAGCCTTCGACGACGGGCCACGGCACGTAGGAGATGAGGCGGCCCAGGCCGACCAGGCCGCCGAGGAGCACGAGCCCGCCGGCCATGATGGCGACGACGGGGACGGCCTGCGCACCGTGCCGCGCCACGATCGGCACCAGCACGACGACCATCGCCCCCGTCGGGCCGCTCACCTGCAGGTTCGATCCGCCCAGCAGGGCGGTGACGAGCCCCGCCACGACGGCGGTGACCAGGCCCGCTGCCGCGCCCACGCCCGAGGTGACCCCGAAGCCGAGGGCGAGGGGCAGTGCGACGACGGCGACGGTGGTCCCGGCGAGCAGGTCCGCGCGCCAGCCCTGCCGCAGGCCCGCGTAGTCGGTGCGCCGGGGCAGGGCGTGCCGCCGGACGGTGGCCAGGGCTCTGCGCCACTCGGCGGTGGGCGAGGTCGTGGGCGCGGCGTCGGTGACGGGCGGGGTGCCGGGGCTCGCCGGCACCTCGTCCGGCGAGGTCACGAGGTCCGTGGCATCGGCCGGTCCGCTCATCAGGCGTCCACGCCCTGCTGCTCCAGGTCGGTGAGCGCCGAGCGGGTCCGCGTGAGCGAGTCGACGAGGAAGGAACGGGCGGCTGTGAGCAGGTCGATCACGCTGGGGTGCGCGAGCCGGTAGTGCACGGCGTTCCCCTCCCGCCGCGCCACGACGAGCCCGCCGCGGCGCAGGACGCCGAGGTGCAGCGACAGGTGCGACGGTTCCAGGCCGGTGTCGGCGAGCAGTTCGGCGACCGGCGCCTCGCCGTCGGCGAGGACCTCCAGGACGCGCACGCGGACGGGGTGACCGAGCGCCTTGAAGAGCTGGGCCTTGACTTCGTGGATCGGTGCCTCGGGCGGGACTGATGAGAAGGGCACGGGTGCTCCGGGTGTCGACGGCCTGATGGTTTACATCATGTCATCAATCGAGCTCGACCCAGGGGCGGCGCCCACAGGCTGGGCGTGCGCGAGTTGACACCCCCCGCGTGTCGGCGTTCACTGAGATACTCGAACAGATGTTCGATCACGGTCGGGAGGGTCGATGAGCACGGCGGAGGTCGGGGTCGCGCGGGTGGTGTCGCCCGCCGAGCGCGCGGCGTTCGCCCGCGCTGTGCTGACCAGGGCCGAACGTCGCACGGGGACGGCCACCTGGACCCGGCGCCCGCCGGTGTCGGTGCCGGGCCGGGTGGACCTGGTGGACCTCGCCGAGGGGGGCGACCTGGGGATCGGGACAGCCGGGCCCACCCCGCACCCCGCCGCACGGACTGCGCTCGACCTGCCGCCCGAGCACGTGCCGCTCGACCCCGGGTCGGGCGCCCGGGTGCTTCCCGTGCACCCCTCGCTGGCCGGGCTGCTCCCCAGCGGTGCGCTGGACCGGGGCGCGACGCTCGTCGTCGGCGGGTCGACGTCGCTGGTCCTGGCCCTGCTCGCCGAGGCGTCGCGCGCGGGCAGCTGGACGGGGCTCGTCGGGCTGCCGCGCGTGGGGGTGCTCGCCGCACACCAGCTGGGGCTGGACCTCGCCAGGGTCGTGCTCGTGCCCGCCCCCGGGCCGGACGGCCCGACGGTCCTGGCGGCGCTGGTCGACGGCGTGGACGTGGTGGTGGTCGGTGACGTCGCGCTCACCGACACCGACCGGCGCCGGCTCTCCGCGCGGGTGCGTGAGCGCGGTGCAGTCCTGGTCTCGACGACGCCATGGCCTGGTGCGCACGTCGCCCTCACCGCCGAGGTGGCGCGGTGGGAGGGCCTCGGTCGTGGTGAGGGCCGACTGCGCACCCGTCGGCTGACGGTGCGTGGCAGCGGCCGGGGAGCGGCGGCTCGCGGCTGGTCGACCGAGGTGGTCGTGCCCCCGCAGGACGAGGCGCCCGAGGTGTCGACCACCCTCCGGCCGGTGCCCGGTCCGGCCGGGCGCGGTGCCGACGTCCGCGGCCCCTGGGCGGGCAGGCGAGCGGGATGACCATCACGACGCAGGACCGTCGCACGGCCCCGTCCGGCCGGTCTGCCCCCACGCGCACAGCGGCGCTGTGGGTGCCGGACTGGCCGGTCCTCGTCGCGATGACCGCCGCGGACGTCCCCGCGC
>JAEWQZ010000187.1 GCA_023460255.1 Actinomycetes bacterium | reverse complement strand
GGCCGCGAGCGACCGGACCCCCGCGGCGACGGCGGCGGGGACACCCCCGTCGGACAGCTCGATCGCCATCGCCCCATCCCACCACGGCGGGCCGGTGCCCATCGAGGCCCGCCCCGTGTCCCCCCGGGTCGCCGGATCACCCGCTGGGACGGTTCAGCCGCCGGGCGCCCGAGCCGATGGCTCCGGGGGGACCGGCGACGAGGAGGATGCGTGCGGGTCGAGGTCGTGGTCGTCGGAGCCGGCCAGGCGGGGCTGTCCGCGGCGTACCACCTGCAGCGGGTCGGTGTGGCCGACTTCGTGGTGCTGGACGACGCCGCGGGCCCCGGCGGCGCGTGGCAGCACCGGTGGCCCGCGCTCACCCTGCGCCGGGCGCACGGCGTGCACGAGCTGCCGGGCATGCCGATGCCGCACGTCGACGCGTCCGAGCCGGCGGCGGGCGTCGTGGCGCGCTACTTCGGCATGTTCGAGCGGCACTTCGCGCTCCCCGTGCACCGGCCGGTGCACGTGCGTGCCGTCCGCGACGCGCGGCCGGACGAGGCCGACCCCGCCGAGCGCCGCCTCGCCGTCGAGACGGACGCGGGCACATGGTTCGCGCGCGCGGTGGTCAGCGCCACGGGGACCTGGAGCCGGCCGTTCTGGCCGGTCTACCCGGGGCGGGAGACGTTCGCCGGGCGCCAGCTGCACAGCAGGGACCATCGCTCCGCCGCGGAGCACGCGGGACGGGACGTCCTGGTGGTCGGCGGCGGGACGTCGGCGGTCCAGCTGCTGCTGGAGATCGCGCCGGTCGCCCGGTCCACGACGTGGGTGACCCGTCGCCCGCCCGACTGGGGCGAGCCGGAGCTCGACGAGGACGCGCGGCGGGCCGCCGTCGCCCGGGTGGCGGAGCGGACGCGTGCAGGACTCCCGCCCGGCAGCGTCGTCTCGGCGACGGGCCTGCCGCTGACGCCCGAGGTCCGTCGCGCCCTGGAGGCGGGGGTGCTGCACCGGCTGCCGATGTTCGCGCGGATCCTGCCCGGCGGGGTCGAGTGGGACCCGGCCGACGTGCCGCCGGCCCCGCCGTCGCTCGCCGTGGACACGATCCTGTGGGCCACCGGCTATCGCCCCGCCGTCGGGCACCTCGCCCCGCTGCGCCTGCGTGGTCCCGGGGGCGGGATCAGGCTCGACGGCACGTCGGTGGTGGACGACCCGCGGGTGCAGCTCGTCGGCTACGGGCCCGGTGCGAGCACTGTCGGGGCGAACCGCGCGGGCCGCGAGGCGGTGCGCAACCTGCGGCGGCTGCTGGAGCTCTGAGCGACACCCGGCCGGGGGTTTCCCTCGACGCCGAGCGGGTTTATCGTTGGTACACCAACGAATGCCCCGGCGCGCGAAGGAGCGAACCGTGCAGCAGATGGACGGCACAGCCGACACCCCCGAGCTCACCGAGCTCTACGCCGCGTTCGACCAGCAGCACCTGTCCCCCCTGTGGACCCAGCGCGACGACCTCATGCCCTTCACCCCGTCCCCGAAGGCCGTGCCGCACGTGTGGCAGTGGCGCACCCTGTACGACCTGGCGCGCCGCTCCGGCGAGCTGGTCCCGGTGGGCCGCGGCGGCGAGCGCCGCGCCATCGGGCTCGCCAACCCGGGCCTGCCCGGCACCGCGTACGCCACGCCCACCCTCTGGTGCGCGATCCAGTACCTCGGCGGGCACGAGACGGCTCCGGAGCACCGGCACTCCCAGAACGCCTTCCGGTTCGTGGTCGAGGGCGAGGGCGTGTGGACGGTCGTCAACGGCGACCCCGTCGCGATGCGCCGCGGCGACCTCCTGCTGACCCCCGGCTGGAACTTCCACGGGCACCACAACGACACCGACCAGCCCATGGCCTGGATCGACGGGCTCGACGTGCCCTTCTCGTACTACACGGACGTCGGCTTCTTCGAGTTCGGGTCCGAGCGCGTGACCGACGAGGCCTCGCCGCCGGTCTCGCGGTCCGAGCGGCTGTGGGCGCACCCGGGCCTGCGCCCGCTGTCCGGCCTCGACGACCACACGAGCTCCCCGCTCGCCGCCTACCGCTGGGAGCACACCGACCGCGCGCTCGCCGAGCAGCTCGCCCTGGAGGACGAGGGCCACCCGGCCACCGTCGAGCAGGGCCACGCGGCCATCCGGTACGTCAATCCCACCACCGGCGGGGACGTCATGCCGACGCTGCGGTGCGAGTTCCACCGCCTGCGGGCCGGGGCGGAGACGGCGACGCGGCACGAGGTCGGCTCGGCCGTCTGGCAGGTCTTCGAGGGCGACGGCACCGTCGTGCTCGGCGACACGGAGCACCGGCTGACGACCGGCGACCTCTTCGCCGTGCCGAGCTGGGTTCCCTGGTCCCTGCACGCGGACAGCCAGTTCGACCTGTTCCGGTTCACGGACGGGCCCGTCATCGACAGGCTCGGCTTCACCCGCACCTACGTCCCCGGGCGCCGCAACGAGGACCTCCCGTGACGGGACTGCGCCTCGGCACGCTCCGGCTGGGCGGGCCTGCCGGCCCGACGGCGGCCGTGCGCATCGAGGGCGACGTCGCCGTCGAGGTGGGGCACGCCGACGTCGGCGCGCTGCTGGCCACCCCGGGCT
>JAEWQZ010000186.1 GCA_023460255.1 Actinomycetes bacterium | reverse complement strand
GGCGGCCACCAGCTGGGGGTCGGCGGCGATCCGGCGGGACCGCTGGGCGCGGGCCGCGCCGCGCAGGAACGCCTCGAGCTGGTCGCGCCACTCGGCGGCCTCCTCGAACCGCTCGGCGGTGGTCAGGGCCGCGATGCGGGCCGCGTGCACCTCGACGACGGGGGTCGGGTCGACGAGCATCGCCCGCCGGACACGCGCGACGACGTCCGCGTACTCCTCCTCGGTCTCGCCGCCGATGCAGGGCGCGCCGCAGCGGCCCATGTCGGCGAGCGCGCACGGGCTCGCGTCGGGCGCCGGGACGCGGGGGAGGCGGCGCGAGCACTGGCGGAGCCGGAAGCACACCTGGAGCGCCTCGAGGGCAGCCTGTGCGGCCGCCTGCCCGGAGAACGGTCCGATGTGCGCCTCGGCCTCGCCGGGCCGGGGGCCGCCGTCCGGCCGCACCTGCCGGACGATGGACAGGCGTGGGTACGGCTCGACGGTGAGCCGGACCCAGGGCAGACGCTCGGGGGAGCGGGAGCGCCGGTTGTAGCGGGGGGACGTCTCGGCGATGAGCCGCAGCTCGCGCACGCGCGCCTCGAGGACCGTGCCGCACACGATGGGCACCACCTGCTCGGCGAGGCCCACCATCTCGTTCATGCGCCGGCGGTGCTCGGCCGCGGTGAAGTACGAGCGCACCCGGTTGCGGATCGATGTCGCCGTGCCGACGTAGAGCACCTCACCGCCCGCCGAGCGGAACTGGTACACGCCCGGGGCGTCCGGCAGGCCGTCGGCGAGGTGCCGCTTGCGGCGACGCTCGGGCGGCACGGGGTCGGCCGCCGTGGCGAGGTCCTCCAGGTGCGTGATCCCCAGCGGTCCCAGCCGAGCCAGCACCGCGTGCAGCACGTCCACCGTCGCGCGCGCGTCGGACAGCGCCCGGTGCTCCGGGGCGACGGTGGACCGGAAGAAGGCCGCCAGCGTGGAGAGCTTGTGGTTGGCCACCTCCTCGCGGCTCACGGCGCGCCGGGCGAGGGCCACCGTGTCCACCACCCGGTTGCCCGGCCACTCGTAGCCGTGCTCGCGTGCCGCGGCCTTGAGGAAGCCGATGTCGAACGGCGCGTTGTGCGCGACCAGGACCGCGCCGCGGGCGAACTCCAGGAACGAGGGGAGCACCTGCTCGATGCGCGGGGCCCCGCGCACCATCGACGTGGTGATCCCGGTCAGGGCCGCGATGAAGGCGGGGACGGGGCCACCCGGGTCGACGAGCGTCTGGAACTCGCCGAGCACCTCGCCGCCGCGCACCTTGACGGCGCCGATCTCGGTGATGCCCGCGGTCGCCGGTGTGCCGCCCGTGGTCTCGAGGTCGACGACGACGAACGTCACCTCGGACAGTGGCGTCCCGATGTCGTCGAGGGTGGGCTGCACCGCGGTGGCGCCGGCGGACGGGGCTCCCGCGGCGGACGTGGCTCCCGCCGGGAACGAGGAGCCGACGCCGAGCATGGCCCGACGGTAGTGCTGTCCACCGACACGGCCGGTGGCGCCGCGCCGGGCCGCCGCCGGGCCGTGTCGGAGGGGGACCGTACCGTGACCTGCATGATCATCGACTGCGGAGAGTGCACGGTCCGCGGCGACGCGTGCGCCGGCTGCGTGGTGACCTTCCTCACGGTCCCGGTGCGCCCCGGCGAACCGGCGGACGAGGCGGTCGGTGCCGCGGACCTGAGCGGCGCGGACGCTGGTCCGGCGGCGGGGCGTGTCGAGCTCGACGCCGCCGAGCAGGGTGCGATCGACGTCCTCGCCGCCTCGGGTCTCGTGCCGCCGCTCCGGCTGCGCCGGGTCGTCTGAGCCTGCGTCGGGGCGTCACCGTGGGACCCGGTACGGCTCGTGCCGCACCGGGCCCCGCGTCGCGAGCCTCGTGCCGTGCCCTGTTCCTCGTGCCCCGCGCGCCTCAGTCGATGGCGTCCCGGGGGGCGTCGGCGTAGATCCCCTCGATCTCGGCGGTGAAGTCCTTCAGGACCCGGTCCCGGCGCACCTTGAGCGACGGGGTGAGGTAGTCGTTCTCGACGGTGAAGTCGGTCGTCAGGATCGTGTACTTGCGGATCGACTCGGCGCGGGAGACCGCCCGGTTGGTGCGCTCGACGGCGCGGTCGAGCGCCGCCCGCACCCGCGGGTGCTCGGCGGCCGCCGACACGTCCATGTCCGGCAGGTCGTGCGTCGCCAGCCAGCCGGGCAGCGCCTCGGCATCGATCGTGACGAGCGCGCCGATGAAGGGCTTCGCGTCGCCGACCACCACCACCTGCGAGACGAGCGGGTGGCCGCGCAGGCGGTCCTCGAGGACCGCCGGGGCGACGTTCTTGCCGCCGGCGGTGACGATGATCTCCTTCTTGCGCCCCGTGATCCGCAGGCAGCCGTCGTCGTCCATCGAGCCGAGGTCACCCGTGTGGAACCAGCCGTCGCGGACCGCGTCGGCCGTCGCCGTCTCGTTGTCGTGGTAGCCGCGGAAGACCTGGATCCCCTTGACGAGGATCTCGCCGTCCTCGGCGATCCGGATCGAGGTGCCCGGCAGCGGCGGCCCGACGGTGCCGATCTTCACGATGCCCGGGACGTTGACGTTCGTGGGGGCCGTCGTCTCCGTCAGGCCGTACCCCTCCAGGACCGTCAGGCCCATGCCCCGGTAGAAGTGGCCGAGGCGCTCACCGAGGGGGGCGCCGCCCGAGATGGCGAAGGCCGCCTGGCCGCCCAGCAGCGCGCGGAGCTTGTGCAGGACGAGGACGTCGGCGACCTTGTGCTGCAGCCGCAGCCAGGGGCTCGGCCCCTTGGGCGTGTCCAGCGCGCGGGAGTACACGATCGCCGTCTTCGCCGCACGCTGGAAGATGCCGCGCTTGCCGCCGGCGGCGGCCTTCTGCTCGGCGGAGTTGTACACCTTCTCGAACACGCGCGGCACGGACAGGATGAACGTCGGCCGGAACGTGCCCAGGTCGGCGACCAGGTTCTTGGTGTCGGGCGTGTGTCCGAGCACGGCGCCGGCGGGCACGACGAGCACCTCGATGAACCGCGCGAAGACGTGCGCCAGCGGCATGAACAGCAGCGTGCGCGAGCCCGGGGGGCAGACCTGCGCGCCGAGCTTCGCGACGGCGTTCAGGGCGAGGTCGACGAAGTTGCCGTGCGTGAGCTCGACGCCCTTCGGGCGACCGGTGGTGCCCGAGGTGTAGATGATCGTGGCCACGTCGGACGAGCCGGCCAGACCACGCCGCCGCGCGATCTCGTCGTCGCTGACCCCGGCGCCGTCGGCGGTGAGGCGATCGATCGCGCCGTCGTCGATGACGAGGACGTCGGACAGGCCGGGCAGCTGGTCGCGGACCTGCGACACCACCTCGTCGTGGTGCGCGCTCTCGACGACGAGCAGCCGGACGTCGGCGTCGGACAGGATCCAGTGCACCTGCTCCGCCGACGACGTCTCGTACAGGGGCACCGGCACGGCGCCGGCGAGCCACGTCGCGAAGTCGAGGACCGTCCACTCGTACCTCGTGCGGCTCATGATGCCGACGGACTGGCCGGGCTCGACGCCCCGGGCGACCAGGCCCTTCGCGACACCGACGGCCGTGGCCTCGAACTCGCGCGCGGTCACCGGGAGCCACGGGGCGTCATGGCTCTCCTTGCGCTCGATGAACGGGCTGTCGCCGGCAGTGGCGACGCGCGCGGCGAGCAGGGCGGAGATGGACGACCGGGGGTCGGTCGGCACCTCCACGGGGACGGCGAACTCCTCCATGCTGGCTCCCTTGGCAGACGGATGAAGACCTGAATGTAACCGCCCGGGTCCCGGTGATCATCCCGACGGGGTCGGGGCACGAGTCGGTAGCCTTTCCACAGAGCCGCTAGGGTCCACCCGGACCGGACAGATCCCCCGCCGACACGCTCCCCGAGGACTGACCACATGCATGCGATCGGAGTGGACATCGGCGGCACGAAGATCGCCGCCGGCGTCGTCGACGACGAGGGCCGGATCGTCGCCAAGACGAAGCGCCGGAGCAAGGGCCTGGGCGTCGAGGCGCTCGACGCGGAGATCGCCGCCGCGTGCGCGGAGCTGGCGGCGGTGCACCCCGTCGGCGCCATCGGCCTCGCGGCGCCGGGGTTCATCGGAGCGGACCAGGCCACCGTGCGCTTCACGCCCAACCTGCCGTGGCGCGACCACCCGCTGCGGGACCGCGTGGCGGCGCGGCTCGGCCTCGCCGGCCTCGCCCTGCCGATCGTCGTGGAGAACGACGCGAACGCCGCGGGCTGGGCCGAGTTCCGGTTCGGGGTGGGCCGCGACGTGCAGGACATGGTGCTGCTCACCCTCGGCACCGGCGTCGGCGGCGCGGTGGTCGCCGGCGGACGCCTGATCCTCGGGACCTGGGGTGTGGCGGCCGAGCTCGGTCACATGCGGCTGGTGCCGGGCGGCGAGCCGTGCGGGTGCGGGCAGCGCGGCTGCCTGGAGCAGTACGGGTCGGGGTCCGCGCTCGGCCGTGAGGCCCGGCTCGTGGC
>JAEWQZ010000185.1 GCA_023460255.1 Actinomycetes bacterium | reverse complement strand
CGCCGGGCGTGTCGCCGCACAACGCTCCACACAACGACCGCAGGACTGCGCAACGCTCCACACACCGAGGGGAGGGTCAGTCCTCGTCGTCGAGCTGGGCCATGACCTCGTCGGAGGCGTCGAAGTTAGCGAAGACGTTCTGCACGTCGTCGCTGTCCTCGAGCGCGTCGATGAGGCGCAGGATCTTCCGGGCGCCCTCGATGTCGACCTCGACCTGTGTCGCCGGGACGAACTGCGCCTCGGCGGAGTCGTAGTCGATGCCGGCATCCTGCAGGGCCGTGCGCACGGCGACGACGTCGCTCGCCTCGCTCAGCACCTCGAACGCATCGCCGAGGTCGTTGACCTCCTCCGCACCGGCGTCCAGCACGGCCGTCAGGACGTCGTCCTCCGTCAGCCCGCCGGCCTTCGGGACGAGGACCACGCCACGGCGCGAGAAGAGGTAGGAGACGGACCCGGGGTCGGCCATCTGGCCGCCGTTGCGCGTGAAGGCCACCCGGACGTCGGAGGCTGCCCGGTTCCGGTTGTCGGTCAGGCACTCGACGAGGACCGCGATCCCGCCCGGCCCGTAGCCCTCGTACATGATCGTCTGGTAGTCGGCGCCGCCGGCCTCCTGGCCGGAGCCGCGCTTGACCGCCCGATCGATGTTGTCGTTGGGGACCGACGTCTTCTTCGCCTTCTGGATGGCGTCGAAGAGCGTGGGGTTGCCGGCCGGGTCACCGCCACCGGTGCGCGCCGCGACCTCGATGTTCTTGATGAGCTTGGCGAAGAGCTTGCCCCGCCGGGCGTCGACCACTGCCTTCTTGTGCTTGGTCGTGGCCCACTTGGAGTGACCGGACATGCAAGGACCCCTCAACGGCTCTCGACGATGGTGACGAACAGATGGTGCAGGCGCAGGTCCCCCGTGACCTCGGGGTGGAACGACGTGGCCAGCACGTCGCGCTCACGCACGGCGACGATCCTACCGGCCGCCTGCTCCGCGCCCCCACCTCGCGTGCGGGCGGCGTCGACGCGGGCGAGCACCTGCACGCGCGGGCCGACCTCCTCCACCCAGGGCGCCCGGATGAAGACGGCGTGCACGGGCCGGGTCGCGCTGTCCGGCACGCCCTCGACGACGAGGTCCGTCTCGAAGGAGTCCACCTGACGCCCGAACGCGTTGCGTCGCACTGTCACGTCGAGGCCGCCGAGCGTGCGCTGGTCGCTCGTCCCCCCGGTGATCCGCTCGGCCAGCAGGATCATCCCGGCGCACGAGCCGAATGCCGGCAGGCCGCCGGCGATGGCCCCCCGCAGCGGCTCGAAGAGGTCGAAGGCCCTCAGGAGCTTGTCGATCGTGGTGGACTCCCCGCCGGGGATGACGATGCCGTCGACGGCCGCCAGCTCCCCCGGGCGCCGCACAGGCACGCCCCGCGCGCCGACGGCCTCGAGCGCCGCAACGTGCTCACGCACGTCGCCCTGCAGCGCGAGCACCCCGATCGACGTCACGGCGCGGAATCCTACGGCGTCGCGCGGCGCGGGCCGACGCGCGGACACCCCGCGGTCGGTCAGGCGGTCGGTCACACGGTCGACCACGCGGTCGGTCAGGCGATCGCGGCCGCCGCGGTGTCGGCCGCGCGCCCGGCCTGCGCGGCCTGCCGGCCACCCTCCCACTGCTGCACCTCGTCGGCCAGCCGCCCCAGCCCCTCCAGGAGCACGTCGCGCCCCGCGGCGAGGGAGACCCGCACCATCCCACGTGCGCCGTCCCCGAAGGTGGACCCCGGGGCGACGGCGACGTGGCGGCGTGCCAGCAGGCGCAGGGCGAACGCCTCGCTGTCGCTCGTCGCGGCCGACACGTCGACCATCAGGTAGAAGGCACCCTCCGGCCGCACGCAGCCGATCCCCCGCGCGCTCAGGAGGTCGACCGCGGCGTCGCGCCGGGCCCGGTAGGCGTCCCGGGCCGCGACGACGTGGTCGCGCGGTCCCGCGAGGGCGGCGAGCGCGGCCCGCTGGCCGATCGTCGAGGGGCAGGACACCGTCGCCTCGGCGAGATGGCCCATCAGCTCGCGCACCGTGGGGTCGGGCACGACCGCGTAGCCGACCCGCCACCCGGTCATGGCGTGCGACTTGGAGAAGCTGAAGAACGACATGACCCGCCCGTCGGGGTCGAGCTCGGTCAGGCCCTGGTGCGGCGCGTCGAACGCGAAGTCCTCGTAGCACTCGTCGGACAGGATCCACAGGTCGTGGCGACGGGCGACGTCGACGAGGCCCTCGAGGACCTCTCGCGGGTACACAGCGCCCGTCGGGTTGTTGGGTGAGCAGACGACGATCGCCCGAGTCCGCTCGGTGACCGACCGCTCGACCTCGGCGACGACGGGCACGAACCCGGCGGTGGCACGCACCGGGTAGGTGCCGACGTCGAGACCGGCCGCGACGGCGGCCATCCGCCAGTTCGGGAACTCGGGGTCCGGCAGCAGCACCTGCTCCCCCGGCGCGAGGGCGCACTGCAGCGCCATCGCGATGCCGTGCATCGCCCCGTGGGTGACGACCACCTCGTCGGGCGACGTCACCCGACCCGTGCCCGTCGTCACCTTGGTCGCCAGCGCCGCACGCAGCTCCGCCAGTCCCGTGCTCGACGAGTAGCCCGTGTGCCCCGCCCTGGCATCCCGCGCGGCGGCGGCGATGACGTGCTCGGGCGTCGAGACGTCCGGCTCGCCGACCTCGAGGCGGATGGCGAGCGGGTCACGGAGCGCCAGCTCCATCAGGGTGCGGATGCCGCTGCGCGGGATCGCCGCGACAGGCGAGATGGTCCGAGGCATGCCAGGACGGTAGCCGCCCGGGAACGACATGTGTACTGACCGGTACGGAATAGCCCGCCGTCGCCGTCGGCCGGCTCTCGACGGGGACGCCGGATGGTGCCCGTCGCTACGATCGCAACGTGAGCGTGCCGCAGCCGCCGGGGCCCGGCCCCCAGTACCCCGGCCCCCAGTACCCCGGCCCCCACCATCCGCCGCTCTACGGCCCGGCGCCGCAGCCGGGCGGCTTCGCACCGAAGCCGACGTCCACCACGGGGCCGAGGATCACGCTCGCCGTCGGTGTCCTGGTGTTCCTCGCTGCCGTCGCGCTGGGCGTGGTCGCCGGTCGGACGATCCTCGAGACCATCCCCCTCGACGTGCTCCGTACGGACGGCTCGGCGGGGACCGGCGTCGTCGGCACCGTCGATGCGCCGGGGTCGGGCGAGGTCGCTCTCCTCGGCGAGCGGACCTACGCCCTGTACCTCGTCACGGACAGTGGCCGCGACACGGGGCTCGCCGGCACACCGCGGGTGACCACGCTGTCCGGCTCCGCTCTGCCCACCGACACCTCCAGCATGAGCAGCTACGTGTCGATGGGCTCGACCCGCGCGGAGCTGGTCGCCACCGTCGACGTCGACGCGGCGGACGTCTACGCGTTCGAGGTGCCCGACACCCTGGACGGCCGCGGCGGCGAGATCTACGTCACGGAGGGCGACCCGCTCAGCGGCATGCTCGGTGGCATCTTCGGTGGCGTCTTCGGCACCATCGCTGCAGTGGCGCTGGGATTCGTCGGCTTCGTGCTCGCGCTCGTCGGCGGGATTATGTGGGGCGTCCGCCGCAGCAACGCCCGCCAAGCCGGCGCACGCTAGCCCACCGGCGCGGCGGGTCGTCCCGACGGCCCGCACACCGCACCCGAGAGCAGCGGCCACCCGTCGCTACAATCGCGGCGTGCCGCCGACGCCCGCGCTCCCACGGGGGCTCGCCCCGCCACGCAGCCTCGGGCAGCCGACCTCGACGGTCGGGCCGCTCATCACGCTGGTCGGCGGCCTCGTCCTTCTCGCTGTAGCGATCGTCGTCGGTGTCCTCTCGGCGCGCACGACGGTCGGGGATCTTGCCACGGACGTCCTGTCCGGCGACGGTTCTGCCGGTCCCGGGGTCGTCGGCACCGTCGCGGCCCCCGGCACAGGCCACGTCCGGCTACCGCCCGGTCGCACCTACGACATCTACCTCGTCACTGACACCGGTCGGGACACCTCCCTGGCGGACACACTCCGCGTGACGGACTACGAGGACACGACGATGCCCGTGGACGGGGGCGCTGCGGGCAGGTACGTCGAGGCAGGCCCGAGCCGCGCGGAGCTGGTCGGCAGTGTGGAGACGGCGCGAGGCATGCCCGACAGGTACACGTTCCACGCCCCGGGAACCTCGGACGGGCTCGGTGGGACTCTCCACCTCGTCAACGCGGACGATCGGGGACCCGTGGTGAACGACAGGCTCGGCGGTGTCTACGGGACGCTGGGGGCGGTCGTCCTCGGCGGCATCGCCCTGACGCTCGTCGTCCTCGGCTGGGCCCTGTGGGCGGTCAGGCGCAGCAACGCCCGCCGGGCCGGTCCGGTCTGACCCGTCACGCCAGCTCGTCGGGCAGGCGCCGCACGACGCCGTCCCACCCCGCCAGGAGCCCGCGCACCAGCGGGACGAACCCCTCCGGGTAGACCTGCAGGTCGACGACCTCCAGCTCGGCGAGGTCCCACCACCGCAGCTCGTCCATGAAGGCGCGCTCGACGTCGGTCCACCCGTCGGTGACGAGCGGCCCGGGGGCGTCGATGCGTGCGAGGAAGAACTCCTCGTCCTGACGGACCGCCTGCCGGTGGAAGTCGAACACCGCCGAACGCGTGGCGACGGGGCCGACGACGCCGGCCGGGTCGAGCACGAGCCCCGACTCCTCGCGCAGCTCACGCACCGCGGCGTCGACCGCCGACTCCCCCGGGTCGATCCCGCCACCAGGGGTGAACCACCAGTGACGCTCGGGCTGGTCCACGTCGTGGCCCTGAACCATGAGGACCCGGTCGGCAGCGTCGAGCAGGATCAGCCGGGCACCGCGCCGGAACGGGACGCCGTCGGACCCCGGCACCCAGTCCGGGCCGAGCTGGGTCACTCCGCCGCCGGCCGGACCAGGCTCCACCCCTGGCGGGACGCCGGCCGTCACCAGCCGCGCTCGGCCAGCCGGTGCGGCTCCGGGACCTCCTCGACGTTGATGCCCACCATGGCCTCGCCGAGCCCGCGGGAGACCTCGGCGATCACCGTCGGGTCGTCGTAGAACGTCGTGGCCTTGACGATCGCGGCCGCCCGACGGGCCGGGTCGCCGGACTTGAAGATGCCCGAGCCGACGAACACGCCCTCGGCGCCGAGCTGCATCATCATCGCGGCGTCCGCGGGCGTCGCGATCCCGCCGGCCGTGAAGAGGACGACGGGGAGCTTGCCGGCGGAGGCGACCTCCTTGACGAGCTCGAACGGGGCCTGGAGCTCCTTGGCGGCCACGTACAGCTCGTCCTCGGGCAGCGAGGTCAGCCGGCGGATCTCGTCGCGGATCTGGCGCATGTGCGTGGTGGCGTTGGAGACGTCGCCCGTACCGGCCTCGCCCTTGGAGCGGATCATCGCCGCGCCCTCCGTGATGCGGCGCAGCGCCTCGCCGAGGTTCGTCGCACCGCAGACGAACGGCACGGTGAACGCCCACTTGTCGATGTGGTGGGCGTAGTCGGCCGGCGTGAGCACCTCCGACTCGTCGACGTAGTCGACACCGAGGGCCTGAAGGACCTGCGCCTCGACGAAGTGCCCGATCCGGGCCTTGGCCATGACAGGGATCGAGACGGCGTCGATGATCCCGCCGATGAGGTCCGGGTCGCTCATCCGGGCGACGCCGCCCTGGGCGCGGATGTCGGCCGGCACGCGCTCCAGCGCCATCACTGCCACGGCGCCGGCGTCCTCGGCGATCTTCGCCTGGTCGGGCGTGACCACGTCCATGATCACGCCGCCCTTGAGCATCTCGGCCATGCCGCGCTTGACCTTCGCGGTGCCGATCAGGTTCTCGCTCACGTCTGTCCCTCGGTCGGTGTTCCCCCGGCCACGCCGGGCGCCCCGCCGCGTGCTACCGCCCGGAGGCGACCGACGGCGGTACCGACCATCCTAGTGCGCACCGCCGCACGCCCTCCGAGGGCATTCCCACAGGCCGGACGGCCGCGCGCGCCTGCGCCCATCCTTGCCGGTCCCGCCCGCGACCGCCCGCTACTGGGCCTCGGCGACCCGGCGCAGCGCCTCGGGCCACTCGTCGTCGATCTCGACGGTCTGCGGCGACGGCGCGTGCCCCGCGAGCCGCAGGACTCGCACGAGGAGCTTGCGGCGGAGGCGCTGCGCCTGGGCGACGGCCTCGTTGTGGAAGCGCCGGGCGAGCTGGACCCGGTACCAGGCGGCCGCCAGCGCGTCCACGACCTCCGCCCCGGCAGGCTCCGCGCGCAGGGCGGCCACCTCGGCGTCGTCCGCCAGCGCCTCGCGCACCGTTCGCGAGAGCTCGCTCTCGGCGAGGTCACGCGCGACCAGTCCCGTGCCGCCGTCGTCCGGCGTGTCGCCCGCGAGGAGCCTGTCGATGCCCGGCAGCGCCGCGACGAGCTCCGCCCGCCCGTGACCGCCGGCGGACAGCGCGGCCCATGCCGCCTCACCCACGAGCACCGAGCTGACCGGGTCGAGCACGCCCGACGAGGCCAGCTCCGCCGCGGCGGACGCCCGCCGGACCAGCTGGTTCTCCAGCGCCGCGCGCGAGCTGCCGACCTTGCGGTGCAGCCGGTCCAGCCGGCTCGCGAAGACCCAGACCGCCCAGAGCAGCAGGAGCAGCAGCGCGGCGGCGAGCAGGGTCGCCTCCGACCAGGTCATCACGGCTCCTCCCCGACGGCGCCGGGCACTCGACGCGAGGAGGGGTCCTCACCGACGCGCACGCGCGGTCCGCCCGAGAGCACCATCTCGTACACGGTCAGCACCTGCTCGGTCACGACCGACCAGTCGTAGCGGCGGACGACCGCCGCCGCCCGCTCCGCCGTCGTGCGGCGCAGCCCGGGGTCGCGCAGCACGCGGACCAGCGTGGTCGCGAGGGCAGCGCTGTCACCGTTCGGGAAGAGGACCCCGGCGGCGCCGTCGTCGAGCACCCGCCGGAAGGCGCCGAGGTCGCTGGAGACCACCATCGCGCCGGCGCTCATCGCCTCCACGAGGACGATGCCGAAGCTCTCCCCGCCGGTGTGCGGCGCGCAGTAGACGTCGACCGAGCTGAGCAGGCGTGCCTTGTCCTCGTCGGAGATCCCGCCGAGGAACTCCACGGAGTCCGCGAGCGGCCCGAGGGCCTCGCGGGCCTCCTCGGCGCCCGTGTCCCCACGCCCGGCGACGAGGAAGCGCGTGCCCGGGATCTCCGCGAGCACGGCTGGGATCGCCGCGGTGAGCACGGGCAGACCCTTGCGCGGCTCGTCGAGCCGACCGAGGAAGGCCACGGTGGGCCGCTCCGGCGTGCCGACCCACCGGGGGTCCGCCTCGGCGCGGTCGAAGACGTCCGCGTACACCCCGTTGGGGATGACGACGGCGTCCCCGCCCAGGTGCTCGACGAGCGTGCGCCGCGCGTCCTCCGAGACGGCGATGCGCGCCGCGATCTTCTCCAGACTCGGCCGGACGATCGGGTGCGCGACCTGAAGGGCGCGTGAGCGCAGGAGCGCCGTGTGAAAGGTCGCCACGATCGGTCCGCTGGCGATCCAGAGTGCGAGCATGCCGAGGCTCGGCGTGACCGGCTCGTGCAGGTGCAGGATGTCGAACTCCCCGGCGGCCAGCCAGCGTCGCACCCGCCGGGCGCTCATCGGTCCGAAGGTCATCCGCGCTACCGAGCCGTTGTACCGCACGGGGACCGCGCGTCCCGCGGGGGTGATGTAGGGCGGCAGGGGTGTCTCGTCGTCCGCCGGGGCGAGGACCGACACGGAATGACCGCGACGCTCCAGGGCCTCGGCCAGGTCCCGCACGTGGAACTGCACGCCACCGGGGACGTCGAACGAGTACGGGCAGACGATGCCCACCCGCAGGGGCGCCAGCGTCATGACCGCTCCTCGTCGCGCGTGGTGCCCGCGGTGCCGGCCGTGCCCGCGGTGCCGGTCGTGCCCGCGGTGCCGGTCGTGACCGACCCGGTCGCGGCCGCGTACCGCTCTGCGTCGAGGTCGGCGACGAAGACCTTCTGCAGCATGTGCCAGTGCTCCGGGTACTCGGCGATGTCGGCGCCGAGGACGTCGATCCAGGCCTGGGTCAGCGCGCGCACCTGCTCGCTGCGGGGCAGGTGCTCGGGCACCGGCAGCGGTGGCGCGAACGTCACCACGAGGCCCCACGGCGACCCGCCGACCCGCCGGCGCCACCCGTGGATCCGCTCGTGGCGCAGCATCGTCGGGACGAAGAGGGCCCCGGTGGCGACAGCGAGCGCCGCCGGACCCGCGGCGACGCGGGCCCGCTCGCCGAGCAGGTCCACCTCCACCCCGCGCGAGGTCAGGTCACGGTCCGCGAGCAGCGGGATGAGGACGCTGCCGCGCTGCGCCACCCGCACGAGCTCGCGGAACACGTCGGTGCCCTTGTCGAGCGGGATGATGGTCAGGCCGTTCGCCTCACGCATCCGTACGAACGCGTCGAACACCTCCGGCGGGTTGAGCCGCTCCGCCACGGTGGTGGCCGGGGCGAGGTGGACCGTCGCCCACGCGCCCGCGAGGTCCCAGTTCCCCTGGTGCGCCAGGGCGAGGATGACGGGCCGGCCCTCCCCGCAGGCGTCCAGAGGGGCGCGGACGCCGACGCTGCGCACGCGCGCGTCCACCTGCTCGGCGGTGAGCCGCGGCAGGACGAACGCCTCCGCGTAGTAGCGCAGGTAGGTGCGCATCCCCTGCCTGGTCAGGCGCCGGAGCCGGCGCGGGGTCGCGTCGGGCCGGGCGCGGCGCAGGTTCGCCTCGAGCTGGCGCACGCCCTTGCCGTTCCGCAGCCAGGCGATGTCCGCCGCGACGAGCATGATGCCGCGCGACAGCGGCTCGGGGGCGCGCGAGAAGAACCTGAACGCGAGGAGCGTCAGCCGGCTGGGATCGATCACGCCGCCCTCACTCCTGACCGGCCCCGAGCACCTGCCGGCGCACGACGAGCATGCGCTGCACGACGGTGACGAGGCTGGCCGCCGCGAGCAGGCCGAGCACGACCGTCAGCAGTGCCTGGTGCACGCCGATCCCGACGAGCCCCGCTGCGGTCAGCGCGAGCACCAGCCGGTCGCCGCGCGCCGCGATCCCGACGTCGGCCCGCACCCCGATCCCCTCGGCGCGCGCCCGGGCGTAGGGCACGATCGAACCCACGACGAGGCAGGCGAGACCGAAGGCCGCGCCCAGCGGGTCCTCACCGGGGCCAGCGAGCCAGACGACCAGGCCGGCGAAGATCGCGCCGTCCGCGAATCGGTCCAGGGTCGAGTCCAGGAAGGCGCCCCACGGGCCCGTACGCCCGGACAGCCGCGCCATCAGCCCGTCCAGCGCGTCGCTCATGGCGAAGAACCAGCAGACCATGGTCCCCGCGAAGAGGTAGCCCAGCGGGAAGAGGGTGAGCGCCGCGACGACGACGCCCAGCGTGCCGACGACGGTGACGGCGTCGGCCGAGACACCGAGCCGCAGCAGGCCCTTGGCGAGCGGGGTGAACAGCCGGCCGAACCCGGCGCGGAGCCTGCTGATCATGCCGGGGCCCCCCGCCCTGACGGGTCCGCGGCCACGTCGGGCGCCGGCGGCCACGCCCGGACGAGCCGCTCGCGGGTGTCCGCGAGGATCTCCGGCAGGGTCTTGGTCCTGGCGATGACGGGCATGAAGTTCGCGTCGCCCGTCCAGCGCGGCACGACGTGCTGGTGCAGGTGGGCGGCGATCCCCGCACCGGCCGCGGTGCCCTGGTTCACGCCGAGGTTGAAGCCTTGCGCCTGGTAGACGTCGCGCAGCACGCGCACGGCGGTCTGCGTCAGGCTGCCGAGCTCGGCCGTCTCCTGCGCGTCGAGCTCGGTGATGTCCCCCACGTGGCGGTAGGGCAGCACCATGAGGTGCCCCGAGTTGTACGGATAGAGGTTGAGCAGCGCGAAGACGCGCGTCCCTCGGGCGACCACGAGGTGCGCGGCGTCGTCGTCTGCGGCTGCGGCCCGGCAGAACGGGCAGGCCGCCGCGTCGTCGCCGACCGGCTTGTTCTCGCCGCCGAGGTAGGCGGCGCGGTGCGGGGTCCAGAGCCGCTCCAGACCGTCGGGCACGCCCGCGAACGCCTCCGCCGGCACCATCTCCGGGACCGGCCGGTCGTCCGCCACGGCTAGACCTGCACCCTCGTGCGGACGGCTTCCACCACCCGCGCGATCGCCTCGTCGACCGGCACGCCGTTGTCCTGCCGCCCGTCGCGGTAACGGAACGAGACGGCACCCGCCGCGACGTCCTCCCCGCCTGCGATGAGCACGAACGGGATCTTCTGGGTGGCGGCGTTACGGATCTTCTTGCCGAACCTGTCGTCGGACAGGTCCAGCTCGGCTCGCACCCCCTGGTCCCGGAGCCGCGCGACCACGTCGGCGAGGTACTCGTTGAACGGCTCCGCGACCGGCACCGCCAGCACCTGCACGGGCGCCAACCAGGCGGGGAACGCACCCGCGTAGTGCTCGACGAGGATCGCGAAGAACCTCTCGATGGAGCCGAAAAGGGCGCGGTGGATCATCACCGGCCGCTGCCGGGAGCCGTCCGCGGCCGTGTACTCCAGCTCGAACCGCTCCGGCAGGAAGAAGTCCAGCTGGATGGTCGACAGCTGCCAGGTGCGGCCGATCGCGTCCTTGGCCTGCACGGAGATCTTCGGGCCGTAGAACGCGGCCCCGCCCGGGTCGTCCACCAGGTCCAGCCCCGACGCCGTGGCCACCTCACGGAGTACCTCCGTCGCCTCGGCCCACGTCGCGTCGTCCCCGATGGACTTGTCCGGGTTCTTCGTGGAGAGCTCGAGGTAGAAGTCCGCCAGCCCGTAGTCGGAGAGCAGGTCGAGCACGAACTGCAGGAGCGTGGCCAGCTCCGTGCGCATCTGCTCCCGCGTGCAGTAGATGTGCGCGTCGTCCTGGGTGAAGCCGCGCGCGCGGGTCATCCCGTGCACGACGCCGGACTTCTCGTAGCGGTACACCGTGCCGAACTCGAAGAGCCGCAGCGGCAGCTCCCGGTACGAGCGACCGCGCGAGGCGAACACGAGGTTGTGCATCGGGCAGTTCATCGGCTTGAGGTAGTAGTCCTGCGCCTGCCGGCGCACGACGCCGTCGCCGTCGCGCTCCTCGTCGAGCTGCATCGGCGGGTACATGCCGTCCGCGTACCAGTCGAGGTGGCCCGAGATCTCGAAGAGCTTCGCCTTCGTGATGTGCGGGCTGTTCACGAAGGAGTACCCCGCCTCGACATGACGGCGCCGCGCATAGTCCTCCATTTCCATCCTGACGATCCCGCCGCGGGGGTGGAAGACGGCCAGGCCGGACCCGATCTCGTCGGGGAAGGAGAAGAGGTCCAGCTCGTTGCCGAGCCGGCGGTGGTCGCGGCGCTCGGCCTCGGCGAGGCGGTCGAGGTGTGCCGTGAGCTCGTCCTTCGTGGGCCAGGCGGTGCCGTAGACGCGCTGGAGCTGCGGGTTCTTCTCCGAGCCGCGCCAGTAGGCGGCCGCCGACCGCATGAGGCGGAAGCCGTTCCCGATCAGCCGGGTGCTCGGCAGGTGCGGGCCCCGGCAGAGGTCCTGCCAGACGACCTGCTCGGACTCGCGGCCGGCGCCGCGCACGTTCTGGTAGATGCTCAGCCCGCCGAGGCCGACCTCGACGCTCGCGCCGTCGTCACCCGCGCCGGGCGTGCCCTTCAGGCCGACGAGCTCGAGCTTGTAGGGCTCACCGGCGAGGGCCGCGCGGGCCTCGTCCTCGGACAGGTCCCACCGCCGGAAGGTCTGCCCCTCCTTGACGATCCGCGTCATCACCTTCTCGAGGGCACGCAGGTCCTCGGGGGTGAACGGCGTCTCGACGTCGAAGTCGTAGTAGAAGCCGTCGGTGATCGGCGGACCGATGCCGAGGCGGGCGGCGGGGTTGACCTCCTGCACGGCCTGGGCGAGGACGTGCGCCGCCGAGTGCCGCAGCACCGCGAGCCCGTCCGGCGAGTCGATGGTCACACCCTCCACCACGGCCCCGTCGGGGACCGGCGCGGCCAGGTCGCGCAGCTCTCCGTCCACCCGGACGACGACGACGTCCCGCCGCCCGGCGTACAGGTCCGTTCCGGTGGTCCCCTGCGCCACCGTCCGGTGGTCGCCGTCGACGGTCAGGCTGATCTCGGGCACAGGAACCTCTCCGGGTCGGGTGGTCGGCGCCCTCGATGCTAGCGAGTTGCCGGCGGGTCAGGATGAGGCCGACGGGCACCGCCGCTGTGACCACTGGCTGAGATGCGTGCCCCGAACGTCACGCTTTCGGGTGTGCCCCTGCCCAAAGTCCGCCCATTTGGCGTATCACCGCAGCGACCGACGGTGGGCGATACTGGGTTCGAACCAGTGACCTCCTCGGTGTGAACGAGGCGCTCTACCACTGAGCCAATCGCCCGTGCGGCGAGCCAGGCTCGCCGCGACGTGGACGATGCTAGCGAATCCACACCGCAGTCGGCGAACCTGGCGGGGCGAGGCGCAGGGCGACATGATCGGACCAGGAATGCGGAGAGGGTGGGGCGATGGCGGGGTCCGTGCCTGACGTGCGCGAGGTCGTCGCGATGCACCTCGTCCTCTCCGACGCCAGCGTGCTGCCGATCAAGGCCGAGCTGACGTTCGACTGTGCCGACCCCTACACCGTCCGCCTCGACTTCACCGGCGCGCACTCCAGCTGCACGTGGCTGATCGGCCGCGAGCTCATCGCGCAGGGCGTGCTGGCCGACCCGAGCGCCCCCGCGGGCACGGGCGACGTGCGCATCTGGCGCGACGAGGACCCGGCGTTCCTGCTCATGGCCCTCAGCGGCGTCGAGGGCGACGCGCTCCTGGCCGGCCCGGCGGAGCCGTTCGCACGGTTCGTCTCGGCGACCACGGCCCTCGTGCCCTTCGGCTCGGAGAGCAGCCGCATGGAGGACGAGATCTCGCGCCTCATCGTCAGCCTGCTCGACGCCTGAGGCCGGTCACGGGTCGACGTCGTCGACCTCCCGCGCAACGTAGAGCTCCCGCACCCGTGCGGTGATCGGTCCCGGCGCGACCGGCACCCCGTCGAGGCTCACCACCGGCGCCACCGTGCGCACCGACCCGGTGAGGGCCAGCGCCACGCGACCCGTCGCGACGTCGTCCAGGACCGCGTAGGGCAGCTCGCCCCGGGCGGCCTCCCGGACCGGCAGCCCCGCGTCGGCGGCCCACTCCAGCACGAGCTCGCGGGTGATCCCGGCGAGGCAGCCGCTGTCCAGCGGCGGGGTGAGGAGCTCCCCGGCGCGCTCGACGAAGACGTTGGTGGCGGTGCCCTCGCACAGCTCCCCGACGGTGTTCGCCAGCAAGGCCTCGTCGGCCCCCTTGGCCTGTGCGTGGGCCAGCACGACCGCGTTCTCCACGTACGAGAGGGTCTTCAGCCCCGCGACCGCGGAGCGCTCGTTGCGCAGCCACGGCACGCGCACGACCTTGACCTGCGACGGCGGGTTGGCGGGACCGGCGAGGACGAGGACCGTCTGCGGGCCGGGGTGGCGCCCCGAGCCGAGCGGTCCCTGGCCCGCCGTCACGCTGATCCGCACCCGGCCGAGGTCGTGCCCGGCGGCGAGCACCTGCGCGACCCCGTCCCGGATCAGCTGCTCGTCGGGCGCGTCGAGCCCGATGCCGAGCGCGGAGTGGCGCAGGCGCCGCAGGTGCCGCGTGAGCGCGAAGGCGTGCCCGCGGACGACGCCGCACGTCTCGAAGACGCCGTCGCCCACCGTCACACCGTGGTCGAGCGCGCTGAGCACAGGCTCCGCGGGGTCTCGCAGGCGTCCGTCCGCCCAGACGACGATGCCGTCGGTGCTCATCCGTCACTCCCCTCGTCGGCCCGTGCGGCCGGTGCCGCCGGGCGTTCCGGCCCGCTGGCGAGCGCGACGAGCCGCGCCGCCTTGAGCTCCGTCTCGGCCCACTCCGCAGCGGGGTCGCTGTCGGCCGTGATGCCGGCTCCGGTACCGAACCGCAGCCGGCCCCCGCCGTCGGGCGTCCACCAGAAGGACCTGATCGTGACGGCGAGCTCCGCTCGCCCGGCATCGCCGTCGACCCAGCCGAAGGCCCCGCAGTAGGGCCCGCGCGGCACGGGCTCGAGCTCGGCGATCACCTTCAGTGCCGTGTGCTTCGGCGCGCCGGAGACGGACGCGGGCGGGTGCGTCGCCGCGAGCAGCTCCGGCCAGCCCACCTCGGGCAGGAGCCTGCCCACGACCGTGCTGACGAGGTGGACCAGCCCCGGGTGCTCCTCGACCGCGAGCAGTGCGGACACCTCGACCGACGCCGGCGCGCACGCGCGCTGGAGGTCGTTGCGCACCATGTCGGTGATCATGACGTTCTCCGCGCGGTCCTTGCCCGACAGGCCGTCGGCCGTCGCCGCGGTGCCCTTGATCGGCCCCGAGGCGACCTCACCGTCGCGCACCGACAGGAAGCGCTCCGGCGACGCGCTGACCAGCCAGGCGGGCGCCAGCGGGCCTCCGGCGGGCACGTGCAGGCCGCCCGCGAACGGTGCGGGGTTGGCCACGAGGCGGGCCGCCAGCGCTGCCGCCGAGGGCTCGCCCGCCCCGGTGGGCAGCGGGGCCTCGAGCACCCGGCAGAGGTTCACCTGGTAGACGTCCCCGGCCCGGATCCGCCGCTGGACGGCCGCCACGCCACGCCGGTACCGCGCCTGCGACATCGACGAACGCCAAGCGTCCCGCGGCGGGCCGCGCCACCCGTCAGGGCCGGGCGCGTCGTCCTCCGGCGCGTCCCGGACGACGTCGGCGAAGCGCCACGCCCGGCCGGTGCCCTCGAACTCGGTGAGGACGACCCAGAAGCCGCGGGCCAGCCGAGCGGCACCCGCGGGCAGGTCCACGCACTCCACCGGACGGCTCGCCCGGACGCCCGCGAACCACGCGTGGCCGACGGCTGCGCCGGAGTCCGCGCGCGCGCCGCGCGTCGAGCGGGTCCGGGCGTCCACGGACGCCACGCTAGCCGGGTCGGTCCGCGCACCGGCCGGCAGCCCGCGCGCCCCGTACGGGTTGGACTCCCGTCGCGGCGGTCGGTTAGAGTTCGGGACGCGCACGGAGGACCTCACGGACCGACGTGTCGCGCGGACGTAGCGCAGTTGGTAGCGCATCACCTTGCCAAGGTGAGGGTCGCGGGTTCGAGTCCCGTCGTCCGCTCGGAGGCGACACCGTACCCGCAGGCTCCGGCCTCAGGCGGCACAGCCGACGGTGGAGTGGCCGAGAGGCGAGGCAGCGGCCTGCAAAGCCGTACACACGGGTTCGAATCCCGTCTCCACCTCGCACGGGCGATTGGCGCAGGGGTAGCGCGCTTCCTCGACACGGAAGAGGTCACTGGTTCGATCCCAGTATCGCCCACCAGCAGCACACGAAGGGCCGCCCGGTCGACCGGGCGGCCCTTCGTCGTGCGGCCCGTCCCTCGTGCGGCGGGCCGGGGTCGCCGCACGTCGCGCCGAGCGCCCCTACGCCCCGGCGAGGACGCCGACCGCGGCGTCGTACCTGTCCAGCACCACGTCGACGAGCCGCGCGTCGGGGGCCAGGGGTGCGGTGACCGCGTCCGCCCCGGCCTGCGCGAAACGGTCGTGGAACCAGCCGGGGGCGAGGAGGTACGACACGAGGACGACGCGCCGGCCACGGGCGCGGGCGGCGGCCACGGCCTCGCCGACCCGAGGTTCGTCGGCGGAGCCGTACCCGACGCTCACGGGGCCGTACGGCCACGCGTCCGCCAGCGCGCGGGCCATCACCCCGACCGCGGCACCGGCCCTGGGGTCGCTGGACCCGGCCGCGCCGAGGACGACGGCGTCACCGGGAGCCGCGCCCGCCGCGCGCAGCCTGTCCACGAGGCACCCCACGAGCCGCACGTCCGGGCCGAGGGCGCCCGCCGCCACCGCGGGCCGGCCGAGGACGGCGGCGGCGATGTCGACGTGCACGTGGTAGCCCGCCGACAGGAGCAGGGGCACCACGACGGCCCGCCGCTCCCCCGCGACGGCCTCCTCGACGACATCCGCGACCGACGGGGTCTGCACGTCCACGAACGCCGCACGCACGTCCAGACCCGGTCGCGCGGCACGCACGCCGGCGAGCAGCCCGGCGACGACCGCGCGGCCCGCTGGGTCGTCGGTGCCGTGCGAGCACCCGACCAGGATCGGCTCAGCCACCGGCCACCACGCCGTACCGCTCGTGCTGCGCGCCGTCGGTGACGGCCTCCTCCGCCACCCGGAGCCGGTAGCCCCGCTTGACGACCGTCTGCACCAGCTCGCGGCACGCGGCCGCGTCGCGCAGCCGCGCGATCGCCACCTCGGCCGCGTGCTGGTCCACCGACGACCCGGGCAGCGCGGCCAGGACGCGTGCGCGGGGCACCACGGCTCCGCGCGCCGCGGCCAGCACGCGCAGGA
>JAEWQZ010000184.1 GCA_023460255.1 Actinomycetes bacterium | reverse complement strand
CCCGCGGGCCGGGGTGCACCGGCCCGCGGGGACCTCGGGTCCTGCCGGTCCTGCTAGCCGCGCGGGTGCGGCGGCTTCGGCGGCTTCGGCGGCTTCGGGCCGGGCGGCTGCCTCAGCTCGAGTCCGTCGATCGCTGCCACGAGCGCCGCGTCGGCCGCGTTGATCGCCTCCTGCGGACCGCCTCGGTTGAGGACGCCGATGGCCTTCCCGAGCGCCTTGCGCACGGCGGCGAGGCTCGGACCGGTGTAGGTCCGCCCGGTCAGGTCGAGCGTCTGGGCGTAGGCGACGGTCTCCGCCAGGGCAGAGGTGTCGGTGATCTGCCCCCGCACCCCGAGCCAGCGCTCGGGGGCGGCCACGGCCGCCGCCGAGAGCTTCTCGGAGAAGTCCGCGTTGAACAGCTGCGGGTTGTGCGTCGCCCGCCAGTTGAGCCGGTCGGTCAGGCCCCAGAACGTCACGCGGTTGAGGTCCGTGGAGTACTTCTTGTACACGGCGAAGTACTCGGCGTACCGCTGGGCCTGGATCGCCTCGAGCTCGGCCCGGTTGGTGATCTTGCCGACCCAGTACGTGAACCCCTCCTTGGAGATCCGGTCCGCGACGCTCGGGTCCGTCAGGTCGCGGTAGTTGGCGGGGTTGCTGCCCTCGGGCTCGCCGTTCCACGCCTCCCAGACCTGGAGGTCCAGCTCGCTGACGCTGGCCGTGAAGCCCGCCTCGGTGATGAGCTGGAGGGACCGCTCGACGGACGCCTCGTTCGAGCAGGCGCCCGGCTGCCACTCCTCCGCGGCGTCGTCCACCAGGGCCGGCAGCTCCGTGAGGTCGGAGCAGGCGAAGGCCGGCGTCTGGTTGATGTAGTTGTGCGACTGGAGGCCGATGGCCTCGACGAGCGGCCGCGGGTCCTCCGGGTGCTCGGCCGCGTACCGGGCGTTCAGGTCGGTCGCCATGGCGATGACGGCCTGCGCCTTGCCCTCGGACTGGAAGATGTTGAAGTCGTTGTACTCCAGCCGGGTCTCGGGCCCGTACTGCCGCGCGAAGACGAAGGCGTCGTAGAGGAAGTCGGACGGCGTCTCGCCGGCCTCCGCGTCGGCGCCGTTGGCGTACGCCCGGTACCAGAGCGAGAACCCGCCGTTGGGGCCGCCGCGCAGGAAGTCGCGCCAGTCCTGGGTCTCGGGGTCGAACTCCGCCAGCCCGTCGACGAACGCCTCGTTGACGACGTCCCAGGAGACGACGCGACCGCTGAAGTGGGTGAGCACCTCGCGGATGTAGCGCTCCATGTTCGCCCGGGCCAGCTCACGGGTGCCGCCCGTGGCGCCGCTGTTGATGCGCGACGGGGACTGCCCGTGCCAGACGAGCACGTGGCCGTGCACGTCCATGCCGCGGGCCAAGGTCTCGTCGACGAACGCGTCGGCGACGTCCCACCGGAACGTGAACTCGCCGGTGACCGGGTCGATGTTCGCGTTCGGCAGCAGCTCGACCGGCTTCATGGCGTTCTCCGCGGTCATCACGGAGTAGTGCCGCTCGACGGTCGCCGAGTTGGGCGAGCCCTCCGCGTACGTCTGCGGGCCGGACCAGATGTTCCCGACGTCGAAGTAGTCGCGGTAGACGTCCTTCAGCGGCGCCATCCGGTGCCGGAAGCTCGTGGTGAGGACGACGTCGTCCTCGGGCATGGTGAACGAGCTGACGCGGGCGCCGATCCAGTTCAGGTCCTCGGACGTCCAGCCGGCCCAGACGTGCTTGGGGCCCGGCGTCGCCGTCAGCTCGACGGTGTCCCCGGGGGCGTAGGTGCCCTCACCGGTGACCGTGCCGCCGCGGCCCTGGACGACGATGTCCACCTCATAGGTGTCGTCGACGGCGGCCCCGGCGGGGCCCGCGAACCCGACCGCCGCGAGGACGGCCGCGACGCCCGCTCCCATCCACCGTGCCGCCCGGGGCCGTTCGTCCCGGAGCGCTGTCGGTGCACCACCACGTCGTTGTGCGGTACGCATCATCGCTTCCCTTCGGTTCTCCCCTGAGAGCCGGTCGCCCGCGGGCGATCCCGCCGGACCGGCGGTGCGCGGACTCCTGCGCGGGGTCCTGCCTGCTCGGAGTGCTGAACCGACGCCTCGTCGTGCGTGTGCACGCAGCGTCGGGGTCCGACGCCTCACCCCCTTGATGATCTTCAACGTTGTAGATCGGGACGGAAGACGACAGGTCGACGTCTCCGGGGGGGATGACAGGCACCGTAGGTACGGGCCGGGACGGGCGTCAAGGCCCCGTGCTTACCGGTACAGCCGCGGTGGTCCTCGACGCCCGCGCCCATCGCGGGCATGGCAGGGTGCAGGGGTGATCGGCGACCGGTGGGGCGTGACCGACGACGACGTCGCGCGCCGCTACCCGTGCGACGACCACCTCACCGACCCGTCCTGGGCCGCGTGGCGCGGCGTGACGGTGCAGGCGCCACCGGCCGCCGTGTGGCCCTGGCTCGTGCAGGTCCGGCTCGCGCCCTACTCCTACGACTGGATCGACAACCGGGGCCGTCGTTCGCCGCAGGAGCTGCGCGCGCTCCCCGACCCGGTCCCCGACGAGCCCTTCACGGCGTCGGGCGGCCGCCCTGTCGGACGGGTCCTCGCGGCCGAGCGGGAGGCCCACGTGACAGTGACCATCATGGGCGCCGTCATGTCCTACGTGCTGGTCCCCGCGGCCCCGACGGGCCCCACGCGGCTGCTGATGAAGCTCGTCGGTGAGCACAACCGCCTCGTCGCGCCGCTGCTCTGCGTCGGCGACCTCGTGATGGCACGCCGCCAGCTCCTCAACCTCAAGCGGCTCGCCGAACGGTGAGCCGGGCCCGGCTGCCGGAGGGACGGCGCCGAAAGGCCGATGCCGAAAGCCGCCTCCCGGCGCGGACCCGCCCGGTAGGTTCGGACTCCCGTCGTCCGACCGAGAGCGAGTCACCGTGGAGCCCGAGACCTCGGCCGCACCGGCGCGCGAGTCCGACGCCGAGCAGCCCGACGCCGAGCAGCCCGACGCCGAGCAGGCCGACATCGAGCAGCCCGAGCCGAGGCGGAAGCCGCTGGGCCCGCTGGCCCTCTTCCTCCTGTGGGTCGCCATCTGGGCAGCACTGGTCAGCTTCCCGCTCGCGGGCATCGTCCTCGCCTTCCTGCTCGGCGGCCACCCGGTCCTGACCACCGTCCTGCTCCTGATCGGCATCGTCCCGGGCCTCTGGGCGGCGTCGAAGGTCGCCGCCTACCGGCGCCGCCGCTCGGGCGTCGACGAGGCCCTCGCCGCCGTGGACCGCTGGGCGCTCGGCCGCGGCCTGGCCCGCACGGACGACCCCGCCACGACACTGGACGTCGCCGCGGCACCGTTCGACCTCGCGGGCCGGCACACCGCCGTGCACACGTGGACCGGGCGGCACCAGGGGCAGGCGGTGGTGGTGCTGCACTACCTCGTGGACACCGGCACCAGCGACTACCCCGAGCGGAGGATGTTCACGGCGGTCGCGGCCACGGGCCACGGCGACCTCCCGCTCACCGAGGCGACGCCGCAGCGTGGCGCCGCCGCGATCGCGGCGCGGGTCGGGCGGGACCTGGACGTGGAGTCGGCCGAGTTCAACCGCGCGTGGCGGGTGTCGGCGTCGGACGAGCGCGCCACCCACGCCCTGCTGACCCCGCTGCTGATCGACCGCATGCTCGCGGAGAGCGACGAGGCCGTGCACACGGTGTGGAACGGCGGCGTGATCGTGACGGTGGAGCCCGGTGCCGTTCTGGACACCGACGTGCTGGCGCGCCGGATCGCGTTCGTCGCCGACCTCGCCGCGCTGGTGCCCGGCTTCGCCCGCACCGACGGTGGCGCCTCCGGGGCGCCCGCGGCGGCGGGTACCCGCCCCGAGGTCACCGGCCGCCGGCGCACGCGGACCCGCACGAACACCGAGCTGGTCCTCCTGCTCGTCGCGGTCGCGGGCCTCCTCGGCGGCTCCCGGCTCTGGACGCTCGCACCCGTAGCGGGCACGACGCTGGTGGTGCTCGGCCTGGTGATCGGGCTCCGGTCGACGCTCATCGCCGCGTGGATCGACCGGCGGCGCGGCAGGGAGTAGCTCAGGCCGGCGTCGCCGGCGTCCGGCCCGCGACGCGACCGCGCACGGCGTTCCCTTACCGCGACCCGGCGAGCGTGGCCAGGAGGTCGAGCAACGCGAGGCCGGTGTCGCGCATGCGGTCCTCGACGTCGTGGGCCGGGTCCCAGGAGGCGATGGTCGCCGAGGCGAGCGGCAGGCGCGCGACGGCCGCGGTGATCGTCGCGCGGACCTCCTCCGGCAGGAGGCCGCCGGGCGCCGCGTAGGAGTTCGCGGGGGCGACGGCGGGGTCGTGGACGTCGAGGTCGACGTGGATGTGCACGGCGTCGGCGTGCGCCGCCACGCGGTCGAGCACCTCGCCCGTGCGGCCGGCGCGGATGTCGTCGACGCTCAGCCAGGTGGGGCCGCCGTTCTCGACGAGCTCGCGCTCGGGCTCGTCGAGGTCGTGCCCGCCGACGAGCACCGCGCGCTCGTCGGGCAGCGGCGCGAAGCCGGGCACGGTGGTCGCCAGCGCCTGCCAGCAGCGGCCGCCCATCATCGCGAAGCCCATGCCGTCGAAGAAGCCGCTCGCGGACGTGGCGGGGCTCTGGAGGTCGCCGTGGGCGTCGAACCACAGGACCGCCACCCGCCGTTCGGGGGCGGCGGCCCGCAGGCCGGCGACGACGCCGAGCGTCACCCCGCAGTTGCCGGCCAGCACCACCGGTGTGCGGTCGGGGTGGGCGGCGACGTCCTGGGCCACCCGGCGCATCACCTCGGTCCCGATGGCCGCCTCGATGGTGAAGCCGTCGTCGTCGAGGGCGAGGCGACCGTGCGCGACGTCCGCCCCGCCGGCCGCCAGCCGCTCGACCGCACCGGCGTCGACGAGGGCGGCCGGCCCGGCGCCGTGCCGCGCGTCGCGGTGGCCGGAGTCGTAGGGCACCTCGAGCAGGCGGAACCGCGCACCGGTGGTCATGGCGCCCATCATGCAGGGGAACGACCGGGGCCGGCCCCGGCCGAACACAGGGCGGGACCGCCGCCCCGGTGGCGCGGTCGCGCCCTTCGTGCACAAGGTGGAGATCCACGCACGGACGCAGACGGGAGGCGCCATGGCACACGACACCGACCTGATGGTCGAGCCCAGGAACGACATCCGCGGCGTGACGGCCCGCTGAGCAGCCATGAACGCTCGCAAGGACGACGCCGGTCCGACCCTCCTGTCCGGAGGCAACCCACAGATCCCCAAGGGCGACGGGGACGGACCGGTGCGGGACTACATCGCGGCGATGCCGGGCTGGAAGCACGACGTCGGCCGCCGCCTGGACGCCCTGGTGGGCGACGTCGTCCCCGACCTGGCGAAGGCGGTGCGCTGGAACCAGCCGTTCTACGGGGTCCGGGGCAACGGCTGGTTCTGCTCGTTCCGCTGCTACTCGGCCTACGTGCAGGTCCAGTTCCTCAAGGGCACCTCGCTCGACCCGGTCCCACCCAAGGCGTCCAAGCACGACGAGATCCGCTACCTCGACGTGCGGGAGGGCGACGAGCTCGACGAGCCGCTGCTCCGCTCGTGGTTCGAGCAGTCCGCCAGGCTGCCGGGCGCCCGCCTCTGACGCGGTGCGGGAGCACGGGATCGTGGCGATGAGTTCCCGCCGGCCCAGCGGTCTACCCGGGAACGCGCGCGGCGCCCGCCGTGCGCGACCACTCCCCCGGAGGCCACCATGACGACGACGCCCACGCCCCCCGCCCTGCCCGGCCGACCGCGCGTCGTCGACCAGGCGACCTGGCAGGCGGCCCGCGACGCGCTCCTGGCGAAGGAGAAGGCGCACACCCGCGCCGGCGACGCGCTCGCGGCCGAGCGCCGCCGCCTGCCCATGGTGGAGGTCGACGGCGGCGTCGAGGTGGTGGGCCCGGCGGGCCCGGTGCCGTTCCGGACGCTCTTCGAGGGCCGCGACGAGCTGCTCGTCTACAAGCACATGTGGTACGACGGCGCGCCCCACCAGGGTCAGTGCGAGGGCTGCACCCTGACCGCCTGGCAGCTGCGCGACGCCGTCTACCTCAACGCCCGGGGCGTCTCGTTCGCGATCGTCACGACGGGGCCGTGGGAGGAGGTCGCGCCGTTCGTCGACTTCATGGGCTACACCCAGCCCTGGTACTCGGTGCGCGGGCTCGACGCGCCCATCGGTGAGGACATGGGGGCGTTCGCGGTGTTCCTGCGCGACGGGGACCGCGTGTTCCTCACCTACGAGACCACCGGGCGCGGCACGGAGCCGGCCGATGCGTCGTTCGCGCTCCTGGACATGACCCCGTACGGCCGCGGCGAGGCGTGGCAGGACAACCCCGAGGGCTGGCCGGAGGGCAACCACCCGTGCTGGTACTGGCGCACGGACGCCGACGGCGTCGCCACGTTCGGCCCGACGAGCCGCCCGGCCCCGCAGTGGACCCGCCCGGGCGCCACCCCGGAGACGACGCTCGGCCGACGCGGACACCATGGATGATGCACAGGTGCACACCCCTGTCACCTACGAGACCTGCGGCACCGTCGAGGGCCCGTTCTTCCACGGCACCAGGAACGCGGTCCCGGCGGGCACCGAGCTGGTGCCCGGGTTCGGCTCGAACTTCCACGACGGGCGGGTCTCGAACCACATCTACTTCACGGCGCTGATCGAGACGGCCGCGTGGGGCGCCGAGCTCGCCACGGCCCTGAGCGGCGTCGAGCACCGCGGGTACGTGTACGTCGTCGAGCCCCTCGGGCCGTTCGAGGACGACCCGAACGTGACGGACAAGCGGTTCCCGGGGAACCCGACGCGGTCCTTCCGGACGCGCAGCCCCCTGCGCGTGGTCGCCGAGGTGCCGGACTGGCCGGGGCACGAGCCGGAGGTGGTGCAGGCGATGCTCGACAGCCTCGCCCGCCTGCGCGAGCAGGGGCTCGACGTCATCGACGACTGAGGGCGGACGGGTCCCGCCGGACCAGGCTGACGGCCGCGAGCGCCAGCCCGACGACGACGCAGCCCACGACCACCAGCGCGCCCACCGGGATGCACACGAGGCCGAAGACGATGCCAGCGAGCCAGCCGCCGAGGGTCGTCGCCTGCGGGCGGGCGAAGGGCAGGGCGTCGCCGTCGGGACGCGCGTCCTGGCGGCCGGCCGGCGCCTCGACCCGGACGGCCCGGGGCTGGGCCGCGAGGGCGACAGCTGCCTGCGACATGGTCGTCTCCTTGCGCCGGACCTGCTCGGGACCTCGATCGGTTCCCAGCCTTCCGAGCGGGCCGCGCGGGCGGAACCACCCACGGTCGGGTCCGCCATCCGTCTCGAGCAGGGCTGCGCGCACAGCCGGGTCGTCCTCGAGGAGGACGGGCGGGGCCGTCCGCACGGGAAACCCCTGCGCGCGACGCCGGCACACCACGTACCGTCCCGGCATGACCGTCGACGGGTTCGTGCCCCCCGGCTTCGTGCCACCCACCTCGCTGGTGACCGACAGGTTCCGCCTGGAACCGCTCGGACCGCAGCACACCATGGCCGACCACGCCGCCTGGACGACGAGCATCGAGCACATCCGCGCGACGCCCGGCTACCCCGACGGCGACTGGCCGCCGCTCGGCGGGATGACGCCGGCGGAGAACCTCGCCGACCTCACGCGCCACGCCGAGGACTTCGCGCAGCGGCGCGGCTTCACGTTCACCGTCCTCGACCCGGCCGACGACGACGTCATCGGCTGCGTCTACCTGTACCCGACCCGCTCAGCCGAGTGGGACGTCACCGTGCAGTCCTGGGTGCGGGCGGACCGGGCGGAGCTGGACGTGCCCCTGGCCGACGCCGTCGCGGCCTGGCTCGCAACCGACTGGCCCTGGGCGCGCGTGGACCGCTGCGGGCGCTGAGCGCCCGGCGCCGACCGAGGGCCGGGCTCGGGCTGGGAGCCGGCCCAGGGGCGTGATGTCGGCAGGGCGGTGCATCCTGTGCCGATGGCGACCTACTTCAGCACCAAGGAGTTCGAGGGAGCGTCGTTCGTCAGGACGAGCTTCAAGGGCGCGACCCTGCGCTTCTCCGACGTCAGCGGCGTGACGATGCGCGGCATGGACGTCGACGGTCTCGACATCGACAGCCACGACCTCTTCTTCGGGACGCTCGTGGTCAACGGCGTCGACGTCGTCCCGCTCGTGGATGCCGAGCTCAACCGGCAGTTCCCGGGCCGCGAGCTCCAGAAGGCACAGACGCCCGAGGGCCTGCGCGAGGGCTGGGTGGCCGTGCAGGGGGCCTGGGCGACGACGGTCGCGGACACCCCCGCCGAGCTCCGGGACGCGCACGTCCCGGACGAGTGGTCACTGGCCCAGACGCTGCGGCACCTGGTGCTGGCGACGGACACGTGGCTGCGGGGCGCGATCGAGCGGAACGAGCAGCCGTTCCACGAGATCGGGCTGATCTTCACCGGCGCGGCCGAGATGGGCTTCGACATGTCGGTGTTCCGGGCCGAGCCGCCGGCGTGGGAGGAGATCCTCGCGGTGCGGGCCGAGCGGCAGCAGCTGGTCACCGACTTCCTGGCCGACGTGACGCCGGAGCTGCTCGCGGAGGAGCGCGACGACCCGTGGGGCGGCGGCGGCGACTGGCACCCCACCGTCGGCGACTGTGTGCGGGTGATCCTCGAGGAGGAGTGGGCGCACCTGCGCTACGTCCGGCGGGACCTGGCCCTGCTGCGCGAGTCGACCTGACGTTCGCCGCCGACGACGAGCTCGGCGGTGGCGCGGGTGCCCGTGCCGGCGACCTCGCCGCCCGGGGGTGAGCGCCGCGACCTATCGCCAGGTGAGCGAGCCGTCGGCCCCGAGGACGATGACGTCGTGCTCGCAGACCGGGCGGTCGGCGAACTCGTGGCGCGCCACCACCACGCCGTCGGCGCTCCGCACCTCGAGGCGCCCGTCCTCGGCGACCAGGCACTGGAGCTCGCGGTCCACCCACTGGGTGTCGAGGTAGACCTTCTCGTCCAGAGTGCTCGAGGTCCGGTCCCTGCCCGTCGTGTCCACGACCACGACCGTCAGGTCGTCACGCCCGGACTCGTTGAGCAGCTCGGCCTGCCCGACGTCCGGCGCTTGGCCCGCGGGCGCCACGCAGCCGCCCGCCAGGAGGACGAGGCCGAGCGCGAGGCCCGCTCGGCTACTGACGCCGGACACCGTCGTTCCTGGCGATCGATCCTGGCGCCCGGGCCGGGTCGACCGCCGCCGCAGAGGCAGCTGCACCGGCCCCGTCCTCCACGAGCCGGGCGGCGATCACGGGGCGATCGAACCGCAGCGCGAAGATGAAGGTGTTCGGCTGTCCCAGCGCAGCACCGTCGGTCACGTCCGGCTCAGCCAGGCTCCAGACGTCCGCGTCGACCAGCCCGATGGCCCTCTCGGCTGAGGCGGAGCTCGCTGCGGCCCCGTAGAACATGGTGAAGGAGTACGACTCGCCGGGGTCGATCTCCGGCAGCGCGATGTCGAAGAGTGCGCCGTGGTCAGCCGGCCCGAAGTCCGTGAACAGCCCGCGGGCACCGAGGTCGGTCGCGGAGACGCGAGGGTCGGCCTGCGCGAAGCCGTCGTTCGTCGCGTTGACGATCTCGGGCGGGAGGACGTCGTCGCGAGCCCCGATCGTCACGAACTCGCTGAACGCCGTCGGCTCCACGTCCCAGTCCATCACCCTCCGGTACGTCGGCGAGAGGGGGCCGTAGTAGCCGCCGGTGGCGAGCGCGTGCCAGCTCGTGGTGTTGGCGACCGTCACCCGGACCTCGTAGAGGTTGGCGGTCTCGGCGGCAGGGTAGAAGTCGTGCGTCACGGTGAACGCCCCGTGGCCGGCCGTGACGACCGAGGTGCCCTCCCGGGCGTCGAACGCCGCCCGCTGGAGCTCCAAGCCCTGGGCCCCGCCCCACGACTGGTTCGCCGATCCGCCGAGACCGCGGGCGACGTCCGCGATGCCCCAGCCCTCGCACTCGCATCCAGGTGACAGCGCGTCGGCGTTGGTGAGCTGGTACCGCAGCCCGACGGTCGTCGTGCCGGTGCCCGACGACGCGTCGAACCCGCTCGCGTTGAGCTGGCCCTCGCGCTTGACGCCCAGGCGGACGATCCCGTTGGTGATCGTGGTGTCCACGCGGTCACCCACCTCGATGACGACCTTGCCCTCCGCGGCCCGCGTCATGCTGGTGCTCGCGACGACGACCGAGAGCCCGTCGCACACCGCCGGGTCGTAGACGAACGTCAGGCCGGGGGCGGTCGTGCACAGCTCGGGTCCCGACTGGGGGTCCCGGTCGTACCGCGCGAGGGGCAAGACCCGAACACCCAGCTCGCCTTCGGTCGGCACGACCTCGACGGAGACCGTCACGGCTTGGGACTCCCGCACGTCCACCTCGAGCAGCTCCGCCCCGCCCGGCCCCACGGCCACGTCGAGCACCGCGCTGTCGCCCTGCCACAACCGCTCCGTGCGAGACACGGGACGGTTCTGCCCGACGCCCTCGTACGGTGCCCGGTCGAGGGTGTCCGCGAGCTCTCCCCGCCACAGGTCCGTGTCGGCCTGGTCCGCGCCCGAGCCTACGAAGTCGAGCAGGTACAGGTCCCGCCACATCTCCGGCAGGCGCACCTCGACGTTGTCGACCGTGCTGCGGAAGGCGGCCGGCACGTTGCCGGTGCGGTCGAGCTCCTCCCAGAGGGCACGGACGCCCACCACGCCCTTCTTGGCCTCCACCCACTCAAGGACCGGGAACGCGCCGTACTGCCGACCGCTCGACACCGTCCACATCATCAGGTCGGCGGTCGGATCGTCGAGGAACACCTCGACGTTGCGGTAGTACGTGCGCACGTCGTTGTCCGAGTAGTTCCACGGCCGGCTCGCCATGATCTGGTGGGCGCCCCACTCGGCGGTCGCCTCCATCAGCCAGCCGATCCGCCTCAGGCGGTCGTTCACCGGGCCTACGGTGTCCCCCAGGTCCAGATACCTGTACTGGTACTGGTGCACGAGCTCGTGGCCGGAGGTCGCGGCGATCTCCGTGTCGTCCCGGTTGAGGCGGATCACTCTGTTGGGCAGCGAGATGGCGCGGCCATCGAAACCACCCGAGCCCACGTAGGCGTCGACGCCGCCGATCCCCTGCCAGCCGAGCGTGCCTTCCATGTGGTCCTGTGCGTCACGGAAACCGACGGCGGCGTCGTGGATCCGGTCGGGGAGCTCACCGGACGCCACGGGCGCGAAGTCGCCGCTGTGCCACAGCACGCGGACCGCGCCGGTCCGGACCTCGCAGTCGTAGTGCAGGCTGAGGAAGAGGAAGCGGCGTCCGCACGTCGGCGAGCCGATGGACGTGCTCGCGGCAGCGACCGCCGTCGCGGGCGCGAGGGACTCCGCAGCCGCCGCGTCGAGGGACTCCGCGGTCACCGCGAGCCGCGCCGTGTCGGCGCCGTCCAGGGCATCCAGGTCGACGGGGGTGATCCACTCCTGCACCTGAGCCTGCGTCGCCTCGCTCGTCGCGGGCAGCGTCTGGAGCGCCTGCCATGTCCAGATGGTGACCTCGTCGGAGGTCAGCTCGCCCGCGTAGCGGCTCGACCCGCCCGCGATGCCGAGGGCGACACGGATGCCCTCGAGCACGTACGTGTCGAGGTCGATCCGGCCGGCCTGCAGGTCGAGGTCGAGGCGGTGCAGTGGTCCGCCGCTGTTGTCGACGATGACCGGCAGCACCGCGCGGGCGGTGTTGCCTCCGCGGTCACGGACCTCGGCGACCAGCGGCTGCTCGCCGTCGAAGAGGTCGCGGGTGTCCACCCGGAACGAGTACGGCGGGGCGGTGGTCGCCGCGACGAGCTGTCCGCCGATCGTCACGCTCACCTCGTCGACACCGAGGTCGTCGGCAGCCTCGACCTCGACGACGACGTCCCCGAAGAGCGACTCGCCCGGGGTCGGCGACAGGACGCTCACCGTGGGCGGCACGGCGTCGTCGACGGGCTCGGCAGCCTGCTCGTAGGTCAGGACCAGCTGCGGCGCGCCCGCGGTGCCGTACCCCTGCACGAGCGCGCGCCCGGAGACGCCGCGCAGCAGCAGGGCGGTCCCGTCGCCGGCGAGCAGAGCCGCCACGGCCGCCGTGGCGTCGAGCTGCAGCGGGCCCGCCGCCGTGGCCGTGGCAGCGCTCGGCACGGATGCGGCGGGCGGGACCTCCGGCACCGGCGTGCCGGCGTCCGTCGGCACGTCCGCGTACGTCGAGGTCAGCTGGATCTCGGTCGCCGCGCTGAGGGACGAGACCTCCAGCTCGAGGCGTGCCGCCGTCAGGTTCGCACCGTCGGGCAGGTCCAGGGTCGGCAACGCCAGCACGGCTGCCTGCTCGTAGCGGCAGAGGCCCGGGGCTCGCCCGTCGACAGTGCCGACACCGACGAGCCCGGCCGGCACCTCGGGGGGCCGGTGCGGCGCCGCCGCCGGCGCCGGG
>JAEWQZ010000183.1 GCA_023460255.1 Actinomycetes bacterium | reverse complement strand
CGCCGTCCACCGGCGGGCTCAGGCCCGCCGGTCCACCGCGGCCCGGCCCAGGCGCACGAGCATCGAGCGTCCCGGCTCGCTGAGCGGCGACGCCGCCAGCACGTCGAGCGCCGGGCGGGCGAGCTCGTCGATCAGGGCCTCGACACCCGCCGGGGCACCCGATCGCTCGAGCGCCGCGCGCAGGTCCCGGACGTCGTCCCCGGTCAGGTCACGGCGCCCGAGGCCGGCGAGGAGGGCGGCTCGGTCGCCCGGGCCGGCGTCGCGCACCGCGCGCGCGGCCAGCACCGTCCGCTTGCCCTCCCGCAGGTCGTCGCCCGCAGGCTTGCCCGTCGTCGCCGGGTCGCCGAACACGCCCAGCAGGTCGTCACGGAGCTGGAACGCCTCGCCCAGCGGCAGCCCGATGACCGAGATCCGCGCCAGCGCAGCCGCGTCCGCCCCGGCGAGTGCCGCACCGAGGACCAGGGGGTGCTCGACGCTGTACCTGGCGCTCTTCGCGCGGACGATGGTGCGGGAGCGTTCCTCGTCGGCCACGGGGTCCTCGCCCCACGGCCGGGCCTGCGCGAGGACGTCGAGGTACTGCCCCGCGATGACCTCCGCGCGCATGAGGTCGAAGACGCGGGTGGCCGCGGTGCGGTGGGCGTCGGGCAGCGGCGCGACCGCCGCGGCGAAGGCCCTGTCCGCAGCGATCAGGGCGAGGTCGCCGAGGAGGATGGCCACCGCCCGGCCGAAGTCGTCGGCAGGGCCGGACCACCCTGCGGCGGCGTGCAGGTCCGCGAACCGCCGGTGCGCGGCCGGTCGGCCCCGCCGTGTGTCAGAGTCGTCCATCACGTCGTCGTGGATCACGGCGGCCGCCTGGAAGAGCTCCAGCGCGGCGCCGACGCCCAGCGCGGCCGTCGACCCGGGGTCGTCGGCGAGCGGGGGACCACCGGGTCCGTGCGCACGGAACGCCCAGTAGCAGAAGGCGGCCCGCAGCCGCTTCCCTCCCGAGACGGCTGTGCGGAGCTCGTCGAGGATGTCGTCGACGGCCAGGTGGACGAGCTCGGCGCCGAGGCGGTCGACGTGGCGGGCGAGAAGACCGTCGACCTGGGCGCGCACGTCGTCCACGTCGACCAGGGCAGGTGGGGGCACGTGTCCAGCCTAGGCCGGGCGATGATCGCCCGGCCCGTCCGACAGGGGGCGCGTCCCGCCGTCCGGCGCGCGGTGCGCCCGGCGGGTCACTCGGCCGTGCGGACGCGCCCGCCGATCGTCACCGTGCGGGCGCCGTCGACGTCGAGCACGCCGATCGAGACGACCTCGTCGCCGCCCGAGCGGACGAAGGTGACCTCGGCCGCGAGGTCGCTGTCGGACGTCTCCGCCGTCACCTCGCTGAACCCGGCACCGGTGAGGGCCTCCCGGTAGAGGGTGAGGAGCTCGTCGGCGGTCGCGGCGGTGCGCAGGTTGAGCGAGACCTCCTGCACGTCGGCGTCGCCGACGGGGACCGCCGAGGTGACGAGGATGACGGCGTCGGCAGGCACGGGCAGCAGGTCGATCGGGAACCCCGCGACGAGGTCACCGACCTCGGAGTACTCGTCGGGCTCGGCGGTGACGAGGGGCTCGGGCGTCTCCTCGGCGGGCGTCACCGCGAGGGTGCTCGACTCCTCGACGGCCGGGTCGTCGGCCGACGAGCCCGCCGCCTCGTCGGCGCCGGTGGAGCAGGCGGCGGTTCCGAGCAGCAGGACGGCGCACGCCGCGCGGGCGAGGAGAGCCCCGGCGCGGGGCGCGCGTCGGGGAGCCCGGGCGGCCGCGTGAGCCATGGCTCAACGGTATCCCGGAGAACCGATGTCCACAGGGCGCACCCCCCGGGTGAAATCCACAGGGGGCACGGTCCGTCTGCGTGCCACGGCCGCGCACGCGGTCCCATCGGTGGTATGCCGACGACGATCCGCACCAGCGAGCCCCGCGAGCTCCTCGCGCTCATCCCCTTCCAGCTCGGTTTCCACCCGTCCGAGAGCGCCGTGCTCATCAGCCTGCGCGGGGCGCGCTCCCGGGTGGGTCTCATCGCCCGCGTCGACCTGGCGGACCTGGGCGACGAGGTGTCGGGGCCGCCCCTCGCGCGGTCGCTCGTCGGCAGCCTGGTCGCCGACGGTGCGCGGCGGGTGGTCGTCGTGATCTACAGCGCCGAGGACCTCCAGCGCGCCGGTGGTGACGACGACAGGCACGGGCACGGGGACGGTGACGGCTCCGCCGACACGGCGGGGACGGCGGCCCGGGCCGTCCGGGCCTTGGAGGGCGCCGCCGGGTACCACCTCGAGGGCATCGACTGCTGGGCCGTCGGGCCGACGGGGTACTACTCCCCGCAGTGCGCGGACCCGGCGTGCTGCCCGCCCGGGGGACGGCCCCTGAGCGACCTCCAGGCGACGCGTGTGGGAGCCGAGATGGTGCTCCAGGGCGTCGGTGTGGCGCCGAGCCGTGACGACCTCGTGGTCATCCCGGTGGCGGGTGCGGCGCAACGACGGGCCGCGCGTCGTGCTCGCGACAGGTGGCGCGCCCGAGGGGCGGCGGCCGCGCCCGGCGCGGCAGCACACCGCTGGCGGCGGGAGGGGCTGACCACGTGGCGCGCCACCCTGGAG
>JAEWQZ010000182.1 GCA_023460255.1 Actinomycetes bacterium | reverse complement strand
GCCGAGGTCACCGGCCCGGCGTCGTGGGCGACGACGCGCGCCGGCCCCGCGGTCCGCGCCCCGGCGACGACGGTGCCGGCCGAGGCGAGCAGCCGCTCGCGCCGCACGGTCGCCAGCTCCTTCTCGGCATCCCGCAGGCGGGCCACCAGCCCCGCCACACGGTCGGGCAGGTCCTCGGGACGCGCCTTGAGGGTCTCGGTGATCGTCGCCACGAGGGCGCGCTCCCGGGCGAGGTGGTGGAACGCCTCGAGGCCCACCAGCGCTTCCACGCGGCGGGATCCGGCGCCGACGGAGGACTCCCCCGTCAGGGCGATGAGTCCGATCTGGCTCGAGTGCTCGACGTGGGTGCCGCCGCAGAGCTCGCGCGACCACGGCCCGCCGATCTCCACCACGCGCACGTTGGTCTCGTCGTACGTCTCGCCGAAGAGCGCGATCGCACCCCACGCCCGTGCCTCGGACAGCGGCATGTACTGCCACTTCACCCGCAGGTCCTCGCGGATGGCCCGGTTCGCGACGTCCTCGACCTCGCTGCGGGCCTGGGCCGACAGGCCCTGGTTCCACGCGAAGTCCAGCCGCAGGTAGCCCGGCTTGTTGTACGACCCGGACTGCAGCGCCGTCGGGCCGAGCACCTCGCGGAGCGCGGCGTGCACGACGTGGGTCCCGGAGTGGGCCTGCCGGGCGCCGATCCGCCACTCGCGGTCGACCTCCGCGGACACGTCGCTGCCGGTCCGCACCTCACCGCTGGTGACCCGCACGGTGTGCACGACGAGCCCCTTGACGGGCTTCTGGACGTCCAGCACCTCGAGCAGGCCGCCGTGCGCCGTCTCGATGACGCCCGCGTCGGAGTCCTGCCCACCGGACTCGGCGTAGAACGGCGTGCGCTCCAGAACGACGTCGACGACGTCGCCCTCGCCGGCGACCTCGACGAGCTCCTCCCCGCGCACGATCCCGCGCACCGTCGATGCCGTCGTCAGCTCGTGGTAGCCCGTGAACTCCGTGGGACCGGCGTCGGCGAGGCCGCGCAGCGCCGTCAGGGCCTTGTGCGCGCCCTTCTTCGCCTTGGCGTCGGCGCGCGCCCGCTCGCGCTGGGCGAGCATGAGGTCGCGGAAGCCCGCCTCGTCCACGCGCAGGCCCTGCTCCGCGGCCATCTCGAGCGTCAGGTCGATCGGGAAGCCGTAGGTGTCGTGCAGCTGGAAGGCGCGGTCACCGGGCAGTGTCGTGCCACCGGCCTTCTTCACCTCGCCCACGGCGACGTCGAGGATGGTGGTACCTGCGACGAGCGTCCGGCGGAACGCCTCCTCCTCCGCGTACGCGGTGCGCGCGATCCGGTCGAAGTCGGTGGCGAGCTCCGGGTACGACGCGGCCATCGCGTCGCGCGAGACCGGCAGCAGGTGCGGCAGCGCCGGCTCGTCCACGCCCAGCAGCCGCATCGCGCGGACGCTGCGCCGCAGGAGGCGGCGCAGCACGTAGCCGCGCCCCTCGTTCGACGGGGTGATCCCGTCGCCGATGAGCATGAGGCCGGAGCGCACGTGGTCGGCCACGACGCGCATCCGCACGTCGTCGGTGCGGTCCGCGCCGTAGCGCTTGCCGGACAGCTCCTGCGCCGCCGAGATGACGGGGAAGACCTCGTCGATCTCGTACATGTTGTCCTTGCCCTGGAGCAGGTACGCGACGCGCTCGAGGCCCATGCCGGTGTCGATGTTCTTCTGCGACAGGTCGCCGACGATCGTGAAGTCGTCCTTGGCCCGGACGTCCTCGATCGCGTACTGCATGAACACGAGGTTCCAGATCTCCAGGAACCGGTCCTCGTCGACGACCGGGCCGCCCTCCGGCCCGTACGCCGGGCCCCGGTCGACGTAGATCTCCGAGCAGGGGCCCGCCGGGCCGGGCTGGCCCGTGTGCCAGTAGTTGTCCTTCTTCCCGCGGCGCTGGATGCGCTCGTCGGGCAGGCCCGCGACCGTGCGCCACAGCGCGGCGGCCTCGTCGTCCTCGTGGTACACGGTGACCCAGATCGTGTCGGGGTCGAAGCCGTAGCCGCCGTCAGCGGTCGACCCCGTGACCAGCTCCCAGGCGTACTCGATGGCGCCCTGCTTGAAGTAGTCGCCGAAGGAGAAGTTGCCGTTCATCTGGAAGAACGTGCCGTGCCGGGTGGTCTTGCCGACCTCCTCGATGTCCTGCGTGCGCACGCACTTCTGCACCGACGTCGCCCGCGGCCACGGGGCCGCCTGCTGCCCGAGCATGTACGGGATGAACGGCACCATCCCGGCGATGGTGAACAGCGTCGAGGGGTCCGGGGAGATCAGCGACGCCGAGGGCACGACCGTGTGACCTCGCTGGGCGAAGAAGTCCAGCCAGCGACGACGGATCTCGGCGGTGCGCATGATGTCCTCTCGGTCAAGTGCTTCCTGGCGGCCCGTGGGGCACGCCGACGGCAAGCCTAGAAGTCGTCCTCGTCGTCGTCGGCCCACGCGAGGTCCCCTGCGTCGCCCCGACGGCGTGGGCGTCGGCCCGACGGCGCGGACGCGTCGGCGCCCGCTGCGGGCTCGACGAGCAGTGCCTCGACGAGCTCGACCTCACGCTCGGCCCGGGCGGCCCGGAAGTCGGTCACCGCAGCGGCCAGTGCCGACGACGCGCGGGCCCCGGCCTGCTCGACCTGGTCGACCATCGTCTCGGGCAGGCTGCGCACGGCGCGCCGGGCCCGCTGGGCCAGGTAGACCGCCCCGGCCGCCCCGACGCCCATCCAGAACAGGCGGCGCATCAGCCCCGGCCCTTCCCGGTGACGCTCGAGGCGAAGCCAGCCATGGCCTTGCGGACGCCGTAGGAGAACGCGGCCAGCCGGATCAGCGGGCGCCCGACGGTGGCGGCCACGAGGGCGGTGAGCGCGGACGCGTTCTGGGTGATCTCCGCCACGGCCGTGGTCGTGGCATCGACCTTCGCCATCTGCGCGTTCGCGCCGGCGATCGTGGCGGCGGTCTCGTCGATCACCGGCAGCGTGTGCGCGGTGACGTCCTTGACCGACTGCGTGGCGGCGTCGAGCACCTTGCCGAGCTTGACCAGCGGCAGCGCGAGGAAGCCGACCAGCACGACGAAACCGACGGCCGCGATGAGCCCTGCGACGTCTCCGACCGACATGCGCGTTCCCTTCGCCTCGGGGCGTGATCCGCGCCCGACACTACCGATCCTCGACCCCTGCTCCACCAGTGGCGGGGGGCCCCCCCCCCCCCCGGGGGGGGGGGGGGGGCCCCCCCCGGGGGGGGG
>JAEWQZ010000181.1 GCA_023460255.1 Actinomycetes bacterium | reverse complement strand
GGACGGGCGTCCGGGCGCGCAGCGTCGCCGGGCCGAGCGCACCGGTCACCGGGTCGAGAGCCACGGACCACACGCCCTCGGGTGCGCCGGAGGGGTCGGGGTACGTGCCGACCCAGAGCAGCACCCGACGCGTCATCCCGGCAGCGTACGGGCGCCGCACGCCGCGGGCCCGGCCGCGCGGCACGTGGCGCGGGACCGGGCCCGGACATGGTGGTGCCCCCGGGGGGCGACCGGGGGCACCAGACGGTTGGGAAGGTTCAGCGAACCGTGGCCCCCGACCGCCGCTTGTTGATGAGGTCGAACGCGACCGCGAGCAGGAGCACGAGGCCCTTGACGACCGACTGCCAGGCCGGGTCGACACGCATGATCGACAGGCCCATGTTCAGCACGCCCATGATGAGCGCACCGACGATGACGCCCGAGACCCGGCCGATGCCGCCGTACACCGACGTGCCACCGATGAAGCAGGAGGCGATGGCGTCGAGCTCGTACATCTCACCGGCCTTCGCGTTCGCCGCGCCGGCCTTCGACGTCGTGACGATGCCGGCGATCGCCGCGAGCATCCCGATGTTCACGAAGATCATGAAGTTCATGCGCTTCGTGTTGACGCCGGACAGGATCGCGGCCTGCAGGTTGCCGCCCATCGCGTAGACGTTGCGCCCGAAGACCGTGCGCTGCGTGACGAACGAGTACGTGACGATGAGGACGCCGATGATGAGGAGCACGATCGGCGTGCCGCCACGGCTGCCGGCCAGGACCCAGGTGAAGTAGCCGATGAGCACCGAGAACAGCACGAGCTTGATGACGAGGGCGCTGAAGGGCTCCACCTGGAGCTCGTGCTTGCGCAGGGTCCACCGGGCACGCAGCTGGCTGAGGATGAGGGCTGCGATGACGACCGCACCGAGCACGATCGTCACGGCGTCCCGGGTGCCCCCGAGCCAGCCGAGGAAGTTGGCCACCGACTTGTTCGAGATCGCCACGAACGGGTCCGGGAAGGAGGCGATCGTCTTGCCGCCGAGGACGAGGATGGCCAGGCCGCGGAACGCGAGCCAGCCGGCCAGCGTCACGATGAACGCCGGTACCCCGACGTAGGCCACCCAGAAGCCCTGCCAGGCTCCGACCACCATGCCGAGCGCGATCGCTGCGAGGACGGCCAGCCACCAGGGCCAGCCCTGCTCCCGCATGAGGATCGCCACGAAGGCCCCGATGAACCCGACGACCGAGCCGACGGACAGGTCGATGTGCCCGGCGATGATGACGATGACCATGCCGAGCGCCAGGATCATCACGTAGGCGTTCTGCTGGATGAGGCTCGCCACGTTGTTCGGCAGCAGCAGCTTGCCGTCGGTGAGGATCTGGAACAGCACCACGATGACGGCCAGGGCGCCGACGATGCCGTACTGGCGGATGTTCCCGCCGAGGGTGTCCTTGAGGGTGGTCACCGGGTCACTTCCTGTCCGTTGCTGACGTCTGCGTCACTAACCTTGGTCATGTAGCGCATGAGGCTCTCCTGGGTGGCCTCCGCACGAGGCACCTCGCCGGTGACCCGGCCCTCACTGATCGCGTAGATCCGGTCGCACATCCCGATGAGCTCAGGGAGCTCGGACGAGATCATGATGACCGCCTTGCCGGCGTTCGCCAGGCTGTTGATGATCGTGTAGATCTCGTACTTCGCCCCGACGTCGATGCCCCGGGTGGGCTCGTCGAGGATCAGCACGTCGGCGTCCGTGAAGATCCACTTGCTCAGCACGACCTTCTGCTGGTTGCCGCCGGAGAGGTTCCCGGTGATCACGTCGACGGTCGGCGCCTTGATGTTCAGGTCCGTGCGGAACTTCGACGCGACCCGCGACTCCGCGCCGCTGTCGACGACGCCGTACCGCGACACCTTCCGCAAGGACGCGGCGGCGACGTTCCGCTTGATGTCGGCGAGCAGGTTCAGGCCGTACCGCTTTCGGTCCTCCGTCGCGTACGCGATGCCGTGACCGATCGCGGCGCCCACCGAGTGCGGCGTGATGTCCTGACCGTCCTTGATGACCCGGCCGGACACGTTCGTGCCGTAGGTGCGACCGAAGACGCTCATCGCGAGCTCGGTGCGCCCGGCGCCCATGAGCCCCGCGAGACCGACCACCTCGCCGCGGCGGACGTACAGCGACGCACCGTCGACGACCTTGCGCTCCTGCTGGATGGGGTGGTGCACGGTCCAGTCCTCGATCCGCAGCACCTCCTCGCCGACGTTCGGCGTCCGGTCCGGGAACCGGTGGTCCATGGAGCGGCCCACCATCGCCTTGATGAGGTCCTCCTCGGTGACGGTCTCGGCCCTCATGTCGAAGGTCCGGATCGTCTGGCCGTCCCGGATGACAGTCGTCCGGTCCGCGACCCGCAGGAGCTCGTTGAGCTTGTGGCTGATGATGATCGAGGTGATGCCGCGCTCGCGCAGCGACTGGATGAGCGTGAGGAGGTTCGCGCTGTCCTCGTCGTTCAGGGCCGCGGTCGGCTCGTCGAGGATGAGGAGCTTGACCCGCTTGGCGAGCGCCTTGGCGATCTCGACGAGCTGCTGCTTGCCGACGCCGATGTCGTAGATCTTCGTGTCGGGGTGCTCCGCGAGGCCCACCTCGGCCAGCAGCTTGCCGGCGTCGGAGTTGGTGCGGCTCCAGTTGATGACGCCGCGCGTGGCCCGCTCGTTGCCGAGGAAGATGTTCTCGGCGATCGACAGGTACGGGCTCAGCGCCAGCTCCTGGTGGATGATGACGATGCCGTGGTGCTCGCTGTCCCGGATGTTCCGGAACTGCACGGGCTGGCCCTCGAAGACGATCTCGCCTTCGTAGGTGCCGTGCGGGTACACGCCCGACAGCACCTTCATGAGGGTGGACTTGCCGGCGCCGTTCTCCCCGCAGATGGCGTGGATCTCTCCCGGGCGGACGTCGAGGGACACGTCGCTCAGGGCCACGACGCCGGGGAACGTCTTGGTGATGGACCGCATCTCGAGGATGGTCTCGGCGGCGTCGATGCCGCCCCCCTCGGGCGCGTGCGGGGACTGCATGGTCTCGGACATGCTCAGCTCGCGTTCTTCTCGGTCACGGGACGGGGCCTGCTGGCCGCGGGGCACCGGCCTGCCCGGTGGCGCGAGCCACCGGGCAGGCCGTGCGAACCGGACCGATCAGAGGCCGAGGTCCTCGGCCGTGTAGAACTCGGACCCGACGAGGTCAGCCTCGACGGTGTCCTTCGTGACGACCTTCGGGTCCTCGAGGTAGGTCGGGACGACCTTGACCCCGTTGTCGTAGGTCTCGGTGTCGTTCGTCGTCGGCTCGCCACCGGCGACGATCTCGCCGATCATCGTGGCGGCGCGCTCGGCGAGGACGCGGGTGTCCTTCCAGACCGTCATCGACTGCTTGTCAGCGAGGATGTTGATGACGTTCGCCTGGTCGCCGTCCTGGCCCGTGAGCACCGGGTAGTCCGGGCCGGGGGTGATGCCGGCGGTCTCGAGCGCCTGCGCGATGCCCAGGGCGAGCGAGTCGTTCGGCGACAGGACCGCGTGCAGCGGCGTGCCGTCGTTGTAGAACGAGTTGAGGCGGTTGGTCATCTCGTTCTGGGCGCCCTCGGTCTTCCAGCCGGGGATGCCGATGCTCTGCCAGTCGTCGTTCGTCGCGGGGTTCTTGCCGGACGGGGTGACGAGCTTGCCGCTCTCGAAGTACGGGTTCAGGATGTCCCACGCACCGGCGAAGAAGAACTTCGCGTTGTTGTCGTCGGGCGAACCGGCGAAGGGCTCGAGGTTGAACGGGCCCTCGGCGTTGTCGAGGTCGAGCGCGTCGCGGATGAACTCACCCTGGAACGTGCCGACCTGGTAGTTGTCGAACGTCACGTAGTAGTCGACGTCCGGCGTCTCGTTGATGAGGCGGTCGTACGCGATGACGGTGATGTCCTGGGCCTTGGCCTCGGCGAGGATCGGCGCGAGGGCGGTGCCGTCGATCGCCGCGATGACGAGGATGTCGACCTCCTCGTTCACCATGTTCTGGATCTGCGAGATCTGCTGGTCGACCTCGTCGTCGGCGAACTGGAGGTTGGTCTCGTAGCCGGCCTCCTGGAGCAGGCCCTCGAGCTGAGCGCCGTCCTTGTTCCAGCGCTCGAGGCTACGGGTGGGCATGGAGATGCCGACGAGGATGTCCTCGGGGGCAGCGGTCTCTTCGGTGGTGCCCTCACCGGAGGTGTCGTTGTCGCCCTCGCGCTCGCTGGAGCACGCCGCAACACCCGACAGGAGGATCGCGGCACCGGCGAGCGCCGCGACCGACTTGAACTTGCGCAATGACATCTTCGTCACCCTTCGTCGAGCCCCGCTCCGGCTGCTCCGGAGGCGTTCGGCTACTCGTCGTGACCCCCGGACACCGGCGACCTCGCCGTCGTCCGCCGCCGTGGAGGCGTCCGGGTTTGTTGACGGCGCGAACGTATTGCGGGGCTGGGATCGGGCTCAAGGCCCTTCGGCGTTATCCAGGTAACGATGTCATCACAAGTTGAAGACAAAGCCTGAAGTGATAGGTGGGAGCGTGCGTCACGGGACGAAGGTCCCTGCGGCGTCGGCCCGCCCCGGGCTCGCCCGCACGCATAGCCGCCTCTCCCCCGCCCCGCACGCCCCACACGCCACATCCGGCACAGGTGCGGCGATCCGTGCACGCCAAAGGCAGCGTCATCAGCGTGGCCCGGCGGACGCGGCGAGGCCCGGCGCGCGGGCGGCAGGCGAGCTCGCGAGGGCCGCGCTCGTGCAGGCCGGACAAGGCGACGCCGGCACCCACGACGCCCGGGTCCGAGCGAAGGCCGGGCGCGAAGGTGCCGGCGTCACAAGCAACGAACGCTCGGCTGAGATTTGTTGCCGGACTGAACATATCCGCCGGAGTCCGCCACAGTCCAGCACCGCGACCCGTGGCGGGAGGTTCCGACCGGGTGATTTCGCTCAGGCGGGGACCCAGGCGGCGGGCTCCTCGACGAGGGTCTGGAGCACCTCGAGGGCGGCGCCCGTCATCGCCGGGTAGTGCCCCGCCCGCGCCACGTCGACGTCCACGGCCGCCCACGACGCGGTGATGACGCGGCGTCCGAGCTGAGCCAGGACGCGCTCGCGCAGGTACGGCGCGAGGTCGGCGTAGATGCCGCCGAGCACCACGTGGTGGACGTCGACGACGTGCACGACGTTGGACAGCGCCACACCGAGGGCGTCCCCGGCGACGGCCAACGCCTCCAGCACGCGCCGCTCCCCCCGCCCCGCGGCCGCGACGAGGTCCGCGACGGATCCCGTGCGGGGCAGGCCCGCACGCTCGTAGATGGCGTCCTGGCCGGCGTAGGACTCGAGCGTGCCGCCGTCGCCGGGGGCACCGGCCGTGCCGAGCGCCATGTGCCCGATCTCGCCGCTCCAGCCGTGCCGGCCGCCGAAGATGCGCCCCTCCAGGACGATCGCGCCGCCGACGCCGACCTCTCCGGAGACGTAGACGAAGCTGCCGGGTGACCCGCGTCGCGCCCGGGCCTCGGCCCGCGCGGCGAGGTTCGCCTCGTTCGCGAGCCGCGGGGGCATGCCCTCGAGCACCGGGTGGGCCGCCAGGATCGCCACGACGTCGACGTCACGCCAGCCCAGGTTCGGCGCCACCCGCAGCGGACCCGTCACACTGTCGACGAGGCCCGGCAGCGCGAGCGCCGTCCCGACGATCACCACGCCGTCCGCGGACAGGCCGGCGAGCACCGTCCCCGCGAGCGTGGCCAGGCGGGTGAGCACCTCCTCGGGCGGGCTGCCGCGGAAGTCCCCCACCTCGACCCGCTGCTGGAGCACCCGACCGCCGAGGTCGACGGCGCGCACCCCGAGGTAGTCGACGTTGACCTCCATGCCGACGGCAGCCACGGTCCCCTTCGCGGGTGCCAGCGGCACCGCCGGACGTCCGGCGCGCTGGGCCGCCACGGGCTCGAGCTCGGCGACGAGGTTCGCCGCGAGCAGCCGGTCGACCAGCGCCGAGACGGTGGCCCGCGTCAGCCCGGTGGCGGCGGCGATGTCGGCCCGCGAGACTGGCGAGGGCGCGTCGAGCACGTGCCGGAGGGTCAGCGCCAGGTTGTGATGGCGCAGCGTCTCCTGTCGTGCCGCGCGTCCGCCGCTGGACGCGCCCCGGGACTGGGCCATGACCTTGACCCTACAGCGTTTCGAGGCATAAGTTCAGCGGGTCAACAAATATGCTCCCGCGCCCGCCACCCGAGCGGCACGGACGGCCGGGACCGCGACCGGCCGCGATTCTCGACGAGGAGACGTCATGGTTCGCAAGCCCACCCCCGAGGACAAGTTCTCGTTCGGTCTCTGGACCGTCGGCTGGCCCGCCCGGGACCAGTTCGGCGAGGCCACCCGCCCCGACCTCGACCCGGTCGTCAGCGTCCACAAGCTCGCCGAGCTCGGCGCGTCCTTCGTGACCTTCCACGACGACGACGTCGTCCCCTTCGGCTCGACCGCCGCCGAGCGCGACGCCATCCTCGCCCGCTTCCGCGGCGCGCTGGACGAGACGGGCATCAAGGTGGAGATGGTCACCACCAACACCTTCACCCACCCGATGTTCAAGGACGGCGCCTTCACGTCGAACGACCGGGCCGTCCGCCGGTACGCACTGCGCAAGATCCTGCGCAACGTCGACCTCGCCGCCGAGCTGGGCGCCCAGACCTTCGTCATGTGGGGCGGCCGCGAGGGCGCCGAGTACGACGCCTCGAAGGACCTGTGGGCCGCGCACCAGCGCTACGCCGAGGGCATCGACACCGTCGCCGCGTACATCAAGGAGAAGGACTACGGCCTGAAGATCGCGCTCGAGCCGAAGCCGAACGAGCCCCGCGGCGACATCCTGCTGCCGACCGTCGGCCACGCCCTGGCGCTCATCGCCCGACTCGAGAACGGCGACATCGTCGGCCTCAACCCCGAGGTGGGCCACGAGCAGATGGCGGGCCTGAACTACACGACGGGCCTGGCCCAGGCGCTGTGGTGCGAGAAGCTCTTCCACATCGACCTGAACGGCCAGCGCTCGATCAAGTACGACCAGGACCTCGTCTTCGGCCACGGCGACCTCTTCTCCGCCTTCGCCACGGTCGACCTGCTCGAGAACGGCTTCCCGAGCGGCGGCCCGCGGTACGACGGGCCGGTCCACTTCGACTACAAGCCGTCGCGCACCGAGGGCGTCGAGGGCGTGTGGGAGTCGGCGGCCGCCAACATGGCCACCTACATCCTGCTCAAGGAGCGGGCGCTCGCCTTCCGCGCCGACCCGGAGGTCCAGGAGGCACTTGAGGCGTCCGGCGTCTTCGACCTGGCGCTGCCCACCCTGGACGAGGGCGAGTCGCTCGCCGACTTCCTCGCCAACCCGGCCGCGTACGAGGACGTGGACGTCGACGCGCTCGGCGCCCGCGACTACCACTTCGTGCGGCTGAACCAGCTGGCCCTCGAGCACGCCATCGGCGCCCGCTGACCCCACCCGACCCGGTCCCGGCCCCGGCGGCGCCCGCCGCCGGGGCCGGGCCCTACCCGCAAGGAGCTCCGATGACGCTCGTGGCAGGGGTGGACTCCTCCACCCAGTCATGCAAGGTCGTGGTCCGCGACGCCGGGACGGGTGCCCTGGTCCGCAGCGGCCGCGCGAGCCACCCCGACGGCACGTCCGTCGACCCGAGGCACTGGTGGGACGCCCTGCAGGAGGCGCTGGCCGCCGCGGGCGGCCTGGACGACGTCGCCGCGGTGGCGGTGGGCGGGCAGCAGCACGGCATGGTGGCGCTCGACGCCGACGGCAACGTCGTCCGCGACGCGCTGCTGTGGAACGACACCCGGTCCGCCGACGCCGCCGTGGACCTCATCCGCGAGCTCGGCGACGGCGACCTCGCCGCCGGCGGGGCCGCGTGGGCCGAGGCCATCGGCTCGGTGCCGGTCGCCTCGCTCACGGTGACGAAGCTGCGCTGGCTGCGCGACAACGAGCCCGAGAACGCGGCGCGGGTCGCGGCCGTCTGCCTCCCCCACGACTGGCTGACCTGGCGGCTCGCGGGCTTCGGCCCCGGCAACGCCGACTTCTCGGCGCTGGTCACCGACCGCTCCGACGTGTCCGGCACCGGCTACTGGTCGCCGTTCACCGGGGAGTACCGGCTCGACCTGCTCGAGCGGGCGCTCGGCCACGTGCCGGCCCTGCCGCGCGTCGTCGGCCCGGCCGAGGTGGCGGCGGTCGTGGAG
>JAEWQZ010000180.1 GCA_023460255.1 Actinomycetes bacterium | reverse complement strand
GGAGAGCTGAGTGGCGCGGCGCCCGCGGGACGTGAGCTGGCCCGCCGACCCCGAGGCGCTGCCGCACCCCGTCCCCGACAACCACACGCACCTCGACGTGGTCCTCGCCGAGACGGACGCGGCGGGGTGGCGGGGGCACGCGGACGACGGCGCACCGCACCCGGACCTGACCGTCGCCGACCACCTGGCGCGCGCCGCGGCGGTCGGTGTCGACCGGGTGCTCACCGTCGGCTGCGACCTGCCGGCGATCGCGTGGACGCTCGACGCGGTGGGCGACCATCCGGTCGTCGGTGCCGTCGCCATCCACCCCAACGAGGCCGTGCTGCACGCGGGGGTGCGCGAGGTGGCGCCGGACGGCCTGGCGCCGCACCCCCGGGCGCACCACGACGTGCCGCTGGACGAGGCGATCGCGCAGGTGGCGGCGGCGGCGCGCGCCGACCGCATCCGCGCGATCGGGGAGACGGGGCTGGACCACTTCCGGGCCGGCGAGCGGGGCCGGGCCGTGCAGGTCGAGGCCTTCCGTGCGCACGTCGCGCTCGCCAAGGAGCTGGGGCTGCCGCTGCAGATCCACGACCGCGACGCGCACGCCGCCGTCCTGGAGGTCCTCGCGCGTGACGGGGCCCCCGAGCGCACCGTCCTGCACTGCTTCTCCGGCGACGCCGCGCTGGCCCGGCACTGCGTGGCGCAGGGCTGGTACCTGTCGTTCGCGGGCACCGTGACCTTCGGCTCGGCCCGCGACCTGCGCGCCGCCCTGCACGAGGTCCCGGTCGACCGGCTCCTGCTCGAGTCCGACGCCCCGTACCTCGCCCCGCACCCGCACCGGGGCCGGCCGAACGCGCCCTACCTCGTCGCCGCGACCGCGCGTGCCGTGGCGGCCGAGCTCGGCACGGGCCTGGAGGATCTCGCAGCAGCGGTCTCACGCACCTCCGAGGAGCTCTACGGCCCCTGGTGACGGCCTCGTACGCCGGTTCACCCGGGCGGGATGCCGGCCCCGACTTCCGGCCGCCGTGTCCTGTCCGTTACCGTCGGAGGTCGGGTGCCGTGCGCGGCGCCCCCGACCGTCATGTCCGCCGACGTCAGGAGTCACGTGACCGGACGCCGTGCCGCCACGCGGGACCCGCGCGGCCAGCGCATCCGCCTCGCCGCGCAGGCGTCGGTGCTCGCCCTGGTCATCGGCGGCACCACCGCGTTCGCCACCCTGCACAAGACGGTCACGCTGGACGTCGACGGCACGGTGACGACGGTCTCGGCCTTCGGCCGGACGGTCGAGGACGTGCTGGCCGCCCAGGGCGTCGAGGTGGGTGATCGGGACCTCGTGGCCCCGGCGCCCGGCGACCTCGCCCCGGACGGCGCGGAGATCGTCGTCCGGCACGCCCGCCAGGTGCAGGTCGAGGTCGACGGTGAGCAGCGCGTGGTGTGGACGACGGCCCTGACCGTCGACGACCTCGTCGCCGAGCTCGACGTCCGCGGCGAGGTGCGCGCGTCGGCCTCCCGCTCGGCCGAGGTCGGGCGTGACGTGCTGCGGCTGTCGACGGCCAAGACGGTCCACGTGCACGTCGACGGCCGGACGGTCGCCGTGGACACGGCGGCGCCGACCGTCCGGGAGGTCCTCCAGGAGATGGGCCTGGTGCTCGGCGAGTACGACCGGGTGTCGGTCCCGCTCGACGCGCAGGCCGTCGACGGCCTGGCCGTGCTCGTCTCCCGCGTGGAGGGCGTGACCCGCACCGAGACGGTGCCCGAGGCCTTCGCGACGGTCCGTCGCGAGGACCCGTCGCTGACGCGCGGTCGCGAGGTCGTCGAGACGGTGGGCCGACCGGGCGCCAAGGCCGTCACGTTCCTGTCCTACGAGTCCGACGGCGTCGAGCTGGGCCGGATGGTCATCGCCGAGTCCGTGGTCACGCAGCCGGTGAACCAGGTCGTCCGCGTCGGCACGTTCACGCCGCCCGCCGTCTCGCCGGTGGAGCCGGGCACGGCCCGCGCGATCGGGCTGGAGCTCACGCTCGCCCGTGGCTGGGACGAGACGGAGTTCGCATGCCTCGACGCGCTGTGGACCCGCGAGAGCAACTGGCGGGTCAACGCGTCGAACCGCAGCAGCGGTGCCTACGGCATCCCGCAGGCCCTGCCGGGCTCGAAGATGGCCTCTGCGGGCTCCGACTGGCAGACCAACCCGGCCACCCAGATCACGTGGGGCCTGGGGTACATCGCGAACCGCTACGACACCCCCTGCGGGGCCTGGGCGTTCTTCCAGGCGCGCGGCTGGTACTGAGGCCTCGCGGCCGGCCCCGCGTCCCTGCGTGACGGGCGCCCCGGTTTGGCGACAGGTCACGAATAGGTTACGGTCGCACGTCGCCCTGCCGCGCCGATCCTCGGCGCCGTCGGCGGGCGGCGGGCCGGACCCCGAGGGCGTGGGTCGGCCCTGACGGCCGGGATCGGGGCGAACCCTCCGGCGTCGCCCCCACGGAGTGGGGCCGGCGCCCGCCCCCGTGCCCGGGACGACCGACCTCGGGACACCTGTGACCTTCTCCGCCCTTCGCCGCGCGCTGCGCGGGCTCCGCCCCACCTCGACCGACCCGTCCGGCACCCAGCCCGGCACCCCGTCCGACGCCGTGCCCGCATCGGTGGACGGCACCGCAGCGACGCGCTCGGCCACCCGGAGCTCGCGGCGTGCCGTGCGGCTCGGGGCGCTGGCCGCCGCCGTCGTCGTCCTCGCCACCGGCGGCGTCGCGGTGGCGCGGGCCCACAAGACCGTGACCCTCGAGGTCGACGGCGAGGCCCGTCAGGTCTCGACCTTCGCCGGGAGCGTGGCCGGCCTGCTCGCCGACGAGGGCGTGGAGCTGCGCAGCCGCGACATCGTCGCGCCCGAGGTCTCCGCCGACCTGCGCTCGGGCGACGAGGTCGTCGTCCGGCACGCCCGCGCGCTGACGGTGCTCACCGACGGCGCCGAGACCACCGTGTGGACCACCGCCGCGAGCGCCGACGAGGCCCTCGCCTCGCTGGCCACCCGCGGCGAGGACGTGCGCCTCGTCGCCTCCCGGTCCCTCGACGGAGGCCGGGCCGACCTCTCGCTGCGGCTCCGCACGCGGGGTCCCGTCGAGGTCGTCGTGGACGGCCGGACCCGGCGTGTGCCGGACGGCTCCGTCGGCCTGGCCGCCGCGCTCCGGGAGGCGGGCGTCAGCCTCGCCCAGCACGACCGCGTCACCGTCACGTCGGCGGGTCCTGGGGAGCCGCCGACCGTCGTCGTGCAGCGCGTCGTCGTGCGGGAGGTCACGCTCACCGCGCCCGTCGCGTTCGAGACCGTCACCGAGCCCACGGCGGACCTGTACCGCGGGCAGAGCCGGACGGCGACGCAGGGCGTGCCCGGCGAGCTGACCAGCCTGCACCGGGTGGTCCTCGTCGACGGCGTGGAGGAGTCCCGGCGCCTGCTGGACGAGGAGGTGACGCGCGCGCCCGTGGCCGCCGTCGTGCAGCAGGGCACCCGTCAGCGCCCCGCCGCGAGCGGCGGCACCGTCTCGCTCGACGGCGTGTGGGACCGCCTCGCGAAGTGCGAGTCCGGGGGTAACCCGCGGGCCGTCTCCTCGAGCGGCACGTACCACGGTCTCTTCCAGTTCTCCGTGGCCACGTGGCGCTCCGTGGGCGGCAGCGGGCTGCCCAGCGAGGCGTCGCCGGCCGAGCAGCTCCAGCGCGCGCAGGCGCTCCAGGCCCGCTCGGGCTGGGGGCAGTGGCCCGCCTGCGCCCGCAAGCTCGGCCTGCTGTGAACCTGCGCTGACGACGGGTAGGGCCCCGCCCCGGCGGGGCCCTACCCTGCTCGCATGACGGACATGCTGCTCGGCCCGACGCAGGTCCGGCAGCTGGCGGACCGGCTCGGCGTGCGGCCGGCCAAGGCCCGGGGGCAGAACTTCGTGGTCGACGCCGGCACGATCCGCCGGATCGTGCGCGTGGCCGGCGTGCACCCGGGCGAGCACGTCGTCGAGGTCGGTCCGGGTCTTGGTTCCCTCACGCTCGGCCTGCTCGAGGCGGGCGCCGTCGTCACGGCCGTGGAGATCGACCCGGTCCTGGCCCGCGCGCTGCCCGCCACGGTGGCCGCTCAGGCGCCGGGGGCGGCGGACCGGCTGACGGTGCTGACCGCCGACGCGCTGGCGGTCACGGATCTGCCCGGCGGGCCGACGGCGCTGGTGGCGAACCTGCCGTACAACGTGGCCGTGCCGGTCCTGCTCACGTTCCTGGCCCGGTTCGCGTCACTGGAGCGGGTCCTGGTGATGGTCCAGGCGGAGGTCGCCGACCGGCTCGCCGCGCCGCCGGGCAGCCGCACCTACGGCATCCCCTCGGTCAAGGCGGCGTGGTACGCCGACGTGCGCCGGGCCGGCACCGTCGGCCGCGCCGTCTTCTGGCCCGTGCCGCGGGTGGACTCCGCCCTCGTCGCGGCCGTGCGCCGGGAGCCGCCGTCCACGACCGCGACCCGCGAGCAGGTGTTCGCCGTCGTCGACGCGGCCTTCGCCCAGCGCCGCAAGACCGTCCGGGCCGCCCTGGCGG
>JAEWQZ010000179.1 GCA_023460255.1 Actinomycetes bacterium | reverse complement strand
GCTCCCGGTCGGGAGACGCGCGGCCGGACCGCCGCGCTACTCGGTGATGTTCTCGGGGTCGGCCTCGGCCAGCAGGTCCTCCGGGATGGTGACCCCCATGCGCTCGGCGGCGCCGGTGTTGAGGTAGACCGCGAGGCTCGTCGAGGACTCCACCGGGAGCTCCTCGGTCGTCGCCTCGCCGCGCAGGACCTTCACGGCCATCTCGCCGGTCTGGTAGCCGAGGTCGTAGTAGCTGATGCCGACGGTCGCGATGGCACCGCGCGCGACGGAGTCGCCCTCGGACGCGACGACCGGGATCTGCTTCGACTCGGCGACCTGGATGAGGGCCTCGAGCGCGCTGACGACGGTGTTGTCGGTGATGACGAAGAACGCGTCGACGTCGAGGGAGTCGGCGGCCTGCTGCACACCGTTGGACGTGTCGGCGGTCGCCAGCTCGATGGTCAGCCCCAGCTCGTCCGCCGCCTCCTCGGCCCAGCCGACCTGCGTGACCGCGTTCGGCTCGCCCGGGTTGTAGACGATGCCGACGGACTCGGCGTCGGGGGCCAGGCGCTGGACCAGCTCGAGCAGGTCACGCACGGGGACGGCGTCGGAGGTGCCGGTGACGTTCCCGCCCGGGGACTCGAGGCTGTCGACGAGGCCGGCGTCGACCGGGTCGGTGACGGCCGTGAAGAACACCGGCACGTCGGTGACCGCCTGGGCGACCGCCTGGGCGGTCGGGGTGGCGATCGCGAGGACGAGGTCGAGGTCGCCGGAGGCGAAGGTGCCGGCGATGGACGCGGCGATCGACTGGTCGCCCTGGGCGTTCTCCTCCTCGAAGGTGACGTCGTACCCGGCGTCGGCGAGCGCGGCCTTGAAGCCGTCACGCGCCGCGTCGAGGGACGGGTGCGACACGATCTGCGTGATGCCGACGGAGATCGACTCCGTGGGCTCCTCGCCGCCGGCCGTCGGCTCGGTCGTGGGGTCGTCGTCGCCGCCGTTGCCGGAGCAGGCGGCCAGGAGCAGGGTGGACGCGAGCACCGTGGCGGCGGCCCGCGTGAACTGGAGGCGTGTCACGGGATTCCTTTCGTGGGACCCGTGCCGCATGGCGGCGGGGCCCGGTGCTCGGGCGCGGTCGGGGGCGCGCCGGGTTCGCAGGGATCGTACCGAGGCGTCCACGTGCTGGTACGGCGTTTCCACGCCTCAGACGCTCCCGCCTCCCGCGCGCCCGCGGGACGCAGGCCGACGGCTTCCGCCAAGGCCTCAGCGGAAGCCGTCGGCCTGCGTCCCCTCGTCCGCCACCCGCACGCCGTAGTGGTAGGCGAGCTTCCCGCCGAGCCAGCCCGACAGCCCGAGGAGCCCGAGCGCCACGACGCTCAGGGCGATCCCGGCGCCGCTGGCGTCCTCGATGCCCTGCGAGGCGCGCAGCACCACGTTGACGACGAAGAGGACCACCACCGCCAGGTTGAGCGTCATGTGCGTCAGGCCGGTCCGGAAGGCCTTCGTCCCCCGCGGGATCACCGTCAGGTCCAGCAGCCCGATCACCGCGGCGAGCAGCGCACCGACGATGCCGATGACGATCAGCCAGTAGGCCCCGCGCGCGAGCGCCTCGGGCTCGTCGCCGAACGCCGCCATGAGGTCGAAGATGATGCTCGCGACCCAGGCGCCGATCGGGATCGTGACCAGGATCGGGTGGAAGGGGTGCCCGTACGGACCCGCCAGGACGGTGCGCGGACGCTTCGCGCGCTCGAGGGTGCGTGACGACGACTCGGCACTCATGTCGGCCTCCCTGCGACGACGGCCCGCCGCGCGGCGCGGCCCGTCTCGACCGTACGACCGGTGGCCCGTCTCGGCGACCGGGGGGACGCGCCCAGCCGGCGCCGACGACGACGACGGGCCGGTCGGCGCGGGTGCGCCGACCGGCCCGGTCGTCCTCAGGCGTCGCGTCTCAGCGCTCGGCCTGGAACATCCACAGATGCTTCTCGAGGGCGCCGGTGACGCCGATGAGCAGGTCCTGGCTCACCACGTCCGTCTGCTCGGTCTCGCTGATCGCCTCGCGCAGCCGGCCGATCGTCGTGCCGAGCGCGCGCACGAAGTAGTCGATGACGTCGGTGTCCTGGACCCACCCGGTGGGGTGCTCCGGCAGCGCCGAGTCCCGTGCCACGGTCGCGGCCCGGCCGTCGGGCGTCTCCCCGATGGTGACGACGCGCTCGGCGACCTCGTCCGCCTGGAGGCGCACCGCGTCGACGACCTCGTCGAGCTGGAGGTGCAGGCTCCGGAAGCCGCGGCCGACGAGCGTCCAGTGGGCCTGCTTGCCGACCAGGCTCAGGTCGATGAGGTCCGCGAGGACCCTGTTCAGGGCGGCAGCTGTCGCGGTCCGGTCGGCGTCACCGAGCGCGCTGGTCATGTCGGGTGCTGTCATCGCTCTGCCTCTCTCTCGTCGGTCGTCGATCACCCCGAGTCTGCCCCCCTGCGTGCGCCGTCGTCCGGGACTCTCGGTGCCCCCGGGCTCATGTCCTCGCCGAGGACTGCCGACAATGGTGGAGAGGGACGTCCCTGCGCGCCTCGAGGGCGCCTTGGACGCGGACCAGGACCACGGACGGGGGCCGCGGTGTCCACACGCGAGGCGGCGAGCCGGGGGGCCACCGAGGCACCCTCCTGGGTCGACCGCATGGCGCGCCGCGGAGCGCTCCTGCCCCCGTGGGTCACCGTGCTGACGCTGGCCGTGCTCCTCGCGGGCGCCTGGGCCGCCACCTACGTCTCCGGGGGCACGCAGCAGTCCACCGCGCACCTGTTCTACCTCCCGATCGTGGCCGCCGTGCTCCCCTTCGGCACGCGCGGCGCCCTGGCCACGGCCGTCGTCGCCGGGATCCTCTGCGGCCCGCTCATGCCGCTGGACACCGCGACCGGCGAGGCCCAGAGCCTCACGGGCTGGCTGTTCCGGACCGCGATGTTCCTCGCCGTCGGCTCCGTGGTGGGCCTGTCGAGGACGCTGCGGGAGAGCGTCACCGAGCAGCGCCTCACCGACGAGGTGCAGGACGCGATGGAGCTGGCCGCGACGCCGGCCGAGGTCGACGAGGCCATCGTGCCGCTGGTCGCCGACGTGCTCGAGAACCGCCGGTTCCACCCGGTCTTCCAGCCCATCTACTCGCTGGCGGACGGGCGCCTGATCGCGGTCGAGGCCCTGACCCGGTTCGACGCCGAGCCCCCGCGCACGCCCGACGTGTGGTTCCGCGCCGCCGCGCGGGCCGGGCTCGGCGTCGACCTGGAGATCGCCGCCGTCGTCGCCGCCGTCGACGCCGCGGAGGACCTCCCACCGGGGGTGGCGATCTCGCTCAACGCCTCACCGGCGACCCTGGACGACCCGCGCCTGGCGGACGTCCTGCGCCGCACCGACCACCCCGTCATCATCGAGATCACCGAGCACGCCGTCGTCGCCGACTACCACCTGCTCAAGGGGATGGTGGCCGACCTGCGCGCCCTCGGGGTGCGCATCGCGGTCGACGACGCCGGGGCGGGCTTCGCCACGCTGCGGCACATCGTCCAGCTCGCGCCGGAGACGATCAAGCTCGACATCTCCCTCACCCAGGGGGTGGCCACGAGCCCGCTGCGGCGGGCGCTGGCCGGCGCGATCATCGACTTCGCGCAGCGCACCGGGGCCGAGCTCGTCGTCGAGGGCATCGAGGAGAGCAACGACCTCATCAGCTGGGCGGGTCTCGGCGCCGACGGCGCGCAGGGCTACCTGCTCGGCCGCCCGGGCAGGCTCCCGGTCGCCGCGCACAGCGCCGTCATCGCGAACGCCCTGCGCAGCACGCGGGCCTGAGCCTCAGCCCTCCTGGGGGGCGAGGAGGAAGCCGGTCCCCTCGGGCGACGGCACGGCGTCGAGCTGCTGGTCGGTGAGGAGCTCGGAGACCGTCGGCTCGACGAAGACCTTGGCGTCCCCGGCTTCGACCACCTCGTCACCGTCGACCGGAGCGGCCACCAGCGACAGCTCGTAGGCGCCCTCCTGGGCAGCCACCGCGATCCGCAGACCACCCTCCTCCGGCAGGCCGGCCCGCGTCGCGATGTCCTGCACGGCGACGCGTGCGTTGTCGGTCAGGGTGAGCATGTGGGGGGTCCTTCCGTCGGCTGTCGGCCGCCTCTCGGACGACCGCTGACCCTTCACCGTCCCGGGCCCTCCGGCCCGGCGCAACCCGGGGACCGCCGACGTCCCACCCACCGGACGCACGGCTCGCGCCCCGGGACCCCGCCCGCGACGGCGGTCCGGGTGCCAGACTGTGCGCACGTCCCCGCTCGGCCCCTGGAGTCGCCATGTCCCGCGTGCTCGTCACCGGATCCACCGCCGGCATCGGGCGGGAGACCGCCCGACAGCTGCTCGCCGCGGGGCACCAGGTCGTCGGGCACGCGCGCAGCGCCGAGCGCGCCGAGCACGTGCGGGCGGTCCTGCCGGACCTGGCCGACGTCGTCGTCGGGGACCTCTCCTCCCTCGCCCAGACGCGGGCCGTCGCCGAGGCGGCCACGGCGTCCGGGCCGTTCGACGCCGTCGTGCACAACGCCGGCGTCGGCGGGGGCTCCCCCGAGAAGGTGCTCACCGCCGACGGTCTCGAGCGCATCTTTCAGATCAACGCCGTGGCGCCGTACCTGCTCACGGCGCTGATGCCGCGACCGGCCCGGCTCGTCTACCTGACGTCCGGGCTCCAGGCGAACGGCTACGCCGAGCCCGACGAGATCGAGTGGCCCTGGGACGGCATGCAGGCGTACGCGGACGCGAAGCTCCTCGACGTCGTGCTCGCGCTCGCCGTGGCGCGGCGCTGGCCGGACGTCCTGTCCAACGCCGTCGACCCGGGCTGGATCCGGACCCGCCTCGGCGGCCCGAACGCCACCGACGACCTCGAGCCGGGCGCGGACACGCAGGTCTGGCTGGCCACCAGCGACGACCCCGAGGCGCTGGTCAGCGGCCGGTACCTCAAGCGCCGTCAGGTCCTGGAACCCAACCCGCAGGCGACGGACGTCGAGGTCCAGGAGCGGGTGCTCGCCCGCCTCGCCGAGATCACCGGGGTCGAGCTGACCTAGCGGTACACCAGGCCACGGCGCCGCGGACGCTCAGCCGCCGGCCGCGTCACGCTCGGCGAGCACGTCCGGCCCGGGACCGGAGAAGGCCCGCGAGCGCTCGACCGCGAAGACGCTGCCGGTGAACAGTCGGGAGTCCTTGCGGGGGTCGACGAGGACCGTCGTCCGCGACGGCTCACCCTGCTCGCTGTGCCGGGCGCGCCCCGCGGGTGCCCCGCCCGCGGGGGCGGCCGGGGCACCCG
>JAEWQZ010000178.1 GCA_023460255.1 Actinomycetes bacterium | reverse complement strand
GCCCGACGACGCGGACGCCGTCCCCACCGATCCGACGGCGGGCGCACCGTCGTCGGTCCACGCGTACGGGGACGATGCGGCGAGCCCCTGGTCCGCGGGAGCCGACGGTCGCCATCCACCGCTCGGGTACGCCAGCGGCGCCCCCGCGGCGGCGGCCGGCTCGACGTGCGGGAGCCAGGGCGCCTGGCCGGAGCCACCGGGCGCGACGACGGCGGCCGGCGCCTGCGCAGCCGGCGGCGCGGCGGCGGTGTGCTCGGTCCACGTGCGCCCGTCGAACCAGCGCACCGCGCCGGGGGTCACGCCGTCCGGGTACCAGCCGGGTTCCACACTCACGCGTGGATTCTCGACCATCACGGGGCGCGGTGTCCGGCCGATCGTCCCGCGCGCCGCGGAACCCCTACGCTCGGGCCGGGAGGCACCATGATCGAGATCCCTGAGGCCGCCGCTCTGGCCCGCCAGGCGGCCGACCTGCTCACCGGCCGGACGGTGTCGGCCGCCGAGGCGGCGCACTCCCCGCACCGCTTCACCTGGTACACGGGCGACCCGGCCGCCTACCGCGTGCTCCTCGCCGGCCGCACGGTCCTCGGCGCCCGCGCCTGGGGCGGCCACCTCGAGCTCGTCCTCGACGACGGGCTGCTCCTGGTCCTCAGCGAGGGAGCGGTGCCGCGGCTGCTCGGCCCGGGCGAGGCCGTCCCCGCGAAGCACCAGCTCTGCCTCGCCCTCGACGACGGCACCCACCTGGTCGTCACTGTCGCGATGTACGGGGGGATCCAGGCCTTCCACGACGGAGAGGCCGACAACCCGTACTACCTCACCGCCCGGGAGCTGCCCTCGCCGCTCACCGACGGCTTCGACGCCGGGGCCCTCCTGGCCGCCGCCGGCGCCGACCGGCTCTCGGCCAAGGCGCTGCTCGCCACCGAGCAGCGCGTGCCCGGGCTCGGCAACGGCGTCCTCCAGGACGTGCTGTGGACCGCGGGCGTGCACCCGCGGCGCCGGGTCGGCGAGCTGTCCGACGGTGAGCGCGCGGCGCTGGTGGCCGCCGTCCCCGCCGTCCTGCGCGCGATGGCCGACGCCGGCGGGCGGGACACCGAGCGGGACCTCCTGGGCCGGCCCGGGGGGTACGCGACGGTGCTCAGCCGCCGCACCCTCGAGCTGCCGTGCCCGCGCTGCGGCGGCCGGGTGGTCAAGGAGCAGTACCTCGGGGGCGCCGTGTACGCGTGCCCGAGCTGCCAGCCGCGCTGACCCGGGCACGTCGATCATCCGTCCGCCTGACGAGACGAATCGCCCCAGGATGCGGTCAGCGCCCCGCCGAAGGTCCCACAATGGCCGGGCCGCGTCAGGTCATGCTTCGGCAAAGCGGTGTGTCGTCCGGGTCCGAAGGGCATTGCGGCACCTCGGCCATGTTCCCCGGGAGCCCACGGGCTCGAGCAAGGAGTGACAGTGTCGCTACGCCTCGCCAGCGTGAACCTCCCCGACGACGTCCGGGCCGCCCTCGACGGCGCCCGCAGCATCGTCAGTCCCACCACCCGCGAGGAGCTCTACGCGCTCGCCCTCGGGCCGGACGGCGGCCCGACCTTCTCCGTGGACTACGACGTCGACGGCCGGACGGTCACCGAGGCGACGGTCGTGCGCTGCAAGAACGGCATCGCGGTGAACTACCCCGAGGACTACATGCGTCGCCGCGACCCCGACTGCATGCGGATCGGGGACGACCTGCCCACCGACAAGCCCCGGTTCGTCGACCGGCACGGCGAGCCGTTCGCCGACCTGCGTGCCCGGACGCTGCAGTGGCTGTCCGAGCAGGACCTCATCGTCCTGCCGTTCAAGGCCGGCGGCCTCACCTACGGCGACCCCTCGCTGGCGGTGGTCCCGGTCAACGCGGGCTTCATGGCCCTGGCGCTGATGGACCTGCAGGGCTGGTGCACGTTCGACGAGCTCGGCGAGTACACGCCGCGGGCGATCATGTACGTGGCCCCGCCGTTCCGGCACACCTACTTCGAGGGCAAGCAGGTGGTCGTGCACCAGCGGACCACCGAGCTGCACGAGTTCTTCGCCTACAACCTGTACCCGGGGCCGTCGGCGAAGAAGGGCGTGTTCTCGGTCCTGCTGGACATCGGCCAGCAGGAGGGCTGGCTGACCGCCCACGCCTCGTCGGTGCGCGTCACGACGCCGTACGAGAACGAGATGGTCGTCATGCACGAGGGCGCCTCCGGCGGCGGCAAGTCGGAGATGTGCCAGGAGATCCGCCGCCGCGAGGACGGCCGGATCCTGCTGGGCACGAACGTGGTCACCGACGAGCCGTACGTCATCACCCTGTCCGAGACCAGCCGGCTCGAGCCGGTCACCGACGACATGACCCTGTGCCCCGCGTCCCTGCAGAACGACGGCGGCAAGCTCGTCATCGCCGACGCCGAGGACGGCTGGTTCGTGCGGGTGGACAACCTGACCGCCTACGGGGACGACGTGCACCTGGAGCGGGTGATCATCCACCCGGAGGAGCCGCTGGTCTTCTTCAACATCGACGGCGTCCCCGACGCGACCTGCCTGCCGTGGGAGCACAGCGCGGACGCCGACGGCAGGCCGTGCCCGAACCCCCGCGTCGTCGTGCGCCGACGGCTGTTCGACAACGTCGTCGACGAGCCGGAGGAGGTGGACGTGCGGACGTTCGGCGTCCGGATGCCGGCGTGCACCCGCCTCGCGCCGAGCTACGGGATCATGGGCATGATGCACATCGTGCCGCCCGCCCTGGCGTGGCTGTGGCGGCTGATCGCCCCGCGCGGTGACAAGAACCCGTCGATCGGCGAGAGCGGCGACGCGGTCCAGACCCTGGCGCACGGCGGGCTGGTGTCCGAGGGCGTCGGCTCGTTCTGGCCGTTCTCCACCGGCACCCGGGTGGGCGGCGCGAACCTGCTGCTGCGGCAGATCGTGGACAGCCCGCGGACCCGGTACGTGCTCACCCCGAACCAGCACGTGGGCGCCTACCGGGTCGGCTTCGCGGCCCAGTGGCTGACCCGCGAGTACCTGGCCCGCCGTGGCACCGGCCGGATCCGCCCCGAGCACCTGGTCCCGTCGCGGTGCTCGCTGTTCGGCTACACGCTCAAGGAGGTCAAGATCGACGGCCAGCTCATCCGGCCGACGTTCCTGCGCCCCGACAAGCAGTCGCAGGTCGGCGAGGAGGCGTACGACGCCGGTGCCCGCCTGCTGACGGACTTCTTCAAGGCCGAGCTGCGCCAGTACCTCACGGACGACCTCGACCCGCTGGGCCGGGAGATCATCGAGGTCTGCCTGCGCGACGGCACGATCGACGACTACGTGGCCCTCACGCCGCTCGCCGTCTGACCTGTTCCGCACGACGACGGCGGCCCTCACCTTCGCTGGTGAGGGCCGCCGTCGTCGCCCCCCGTCCGAGTCGACACCGCACAAGTCCGCAGCACTCCGCACGACGGCGTAGCGCTCCGCACAAGCGGGGGTCAGTCGGCGATGTGGGCGACCACCCGTCCCGTGACCTCGTGCGCGCGGAGCTTGTCGAGGTAGGCAGGGATGTCGTCGAAGCCGACGACCGTCACGGCCGGCTCGATGGCGCCGGCGGCGAGCAGCTCGTAGACGTCCGCGACGTCCTGCGGCGTACCGCCGTTGGAGCCGAGCACCCGCGCCTCCTTGAGGATCATGTCCATCGTGTCGAGGCTGAACTGGAGCTTGCCCATGCCGACGAGGACGACAGTGCCGCCGCGGCGCACCGCCTTCACCGCGTTCGTCGTGGTCTCGCCGAAGCCCGCGTAGTCGACGACCAGGTCGAAGTCCTGCCCGGCCCACTCGGCCGCGTCCGCCACGACGTCCACCGCCCCGACCGCACGCGCCCGGTCCCACATGTCCCGGTTGATCTCGGCGACGTGCACCTGCGCGCCCTTGACGACGCCGACGCGCGCGCCGACCTGCCCCAGCCCGCCGAACCCGATGACCCCGACCTTCCACCCGGGCTGCAGCCCACCGATCGTCATGATCGCGTGGTAGGCCGTCATCCCGGCGTCGGTGCCCAGGGCCGCCATCTCGAAGGAGAGGCCCTCGGGCATCGGGACGAGGTCGCCGGGCAGGCAGACGTGCTTCTCGGTGAACCCACCGTCGCGACCGTAGCCCGGTGCGCTGGGGCTCGCGCCGGTGGGGCAGACTCCCACGCGGTCGCCCACGGCGAACTCCGTCACACCCTCGCCGACGGCGCTCACGACGCCCGCGATCTCGTGCCCCATGACGATCGGCCGGTTCGGGATGATGGCGAGCCAGCCCTCGTCGTCGAGCACGCCGACGTCCGAGTGGCAGAGTCCGGCGGCCTTGATGTCGAGCACGACCTCGCCCGGGCCGGGTGTCGGCTCGGGGAGCTCCGCACGCTCCAGCGGCTTGTGGGTGTGGTGGAACTGCCAGGCCTTCATCTCGCCTCCCCGTCCGCAGGACGGCGCCGGGCGTCGTTGCCCGGTACCGGGCGCCGGAGGCGACGCCGCCCCCGGCGTCGACCCCGGGGGCGACCTGCGCGGACACCGCCCGGGGTCCAGGTCCCACGGTAGCCCTCGCAGATGGGCGCGTACGGGCCTCTCGCGGGTGACGACGGCGGCCCGACCGCTGGGGCCGGGCCGCCGGGTGGTCACCGCCGGGTGGTCACGACGCCGAGCAGGTCGCCGTCAGCGACCCCGGCGAACCGCTGCCGAGGAAGCCGAAGCCGGTGCTGCCGTTCGCCGCGACGCTGCCGTTCCAGTCGGCGTTGGTCACGGTGCTGCCGCTCGCGCTGCCGTTCCACGCCTGCGTGATCGTCGCTCCGGAGACGGTGACCGACCACCCGCTCAGGGCAGTGGAGCCGGCCGTCACCCGGACGTCGGCCTGGTAGCCGCCCGGCCAGGAGTTCACGACGCTCACCGTCGCCGCGCAGGTGCCGTCGCCGGGCTCCGGCTCGGGCTCCGGCTCGGGCTCGGGCTCCGGCTCGGGCTCGGGCTCCGGCTCCGGCTCGGGCTCCGGCTCCGGCTCCGGCTCGGGCTCGGGCTCGGGGCCGTCGCCGATGATGATGTCCGAGCACAGGTAGTACGGCTGGTCGAGGTGGCTGGCCTGCCAGATGGTGAACAGGACGGCGCGGCCGCTGCGCCCGCTCAGGTCGACGTCGGTGACGTACGGGCTCTGGGGCGGGTAGGCACCGGTCTGCTTGACCAGGGTGATGTCGTCCCACCCGAGGGCCTGCGTGAGCGGGTCGAAGCCCGGCTCGGACACGTAGATCCGCAGGTAGTCGGCGCCGTGGTTCGCGCCGTCGGTGAGCGTGAGGGTGAAGCGGTCGGGCACCCGCTTGGCCGTCCAGGGGCCGGGGGTGTCCATCGCCGCGTAGCGACCGTTCTCCGTCAGGCCGCCGGAGCAGAGCTGGCCGTTCGGGATGACCTGCTCGTGGCGTCCGCCGACGTTCTCGCGGTAGAGCCCGTTCCAGTTCCACATGGCGCTGGGCTCGGCCTGGAAGGCCGCCCAGCACATCGGGTCGAGCTCGGCCATCGCCGGGTTGAGGTGGTCGTCACCCCACCGTTCGAGACAGCCGTAGTTGCGCGTGGGCGGGTCGGTGACCGACCCGTGCGCCGTCGCCGGCGCGGCCAGGCCGACGGCGGCGAGCACCATGGCCGCCACGATCGGGATCGGGAGCGCCCACCGGGCGCGGGTCCGTGCAGTCATGCATCCCCCTAGGGTCCGGGCGCCGGCACGTCGTCGTCCGCCGGCGCCCGGTCACCGTCACACGGGCGGGCGGGGGAACCGAGTCCTCGAACCGTTTAAGACGGTCATGATCGGAAGAACTCGTGCGAGCACCTCCTTACCGTGACCACGACCGCGGGCACCGCCCGCAGCGACGGGCCGGGACCGGCCCCCCGTCCACCACACAGGGAGACTCGATGAAGAGAACCCAGACCCGCAGGCTCGCCCTGCTGGGCGCGCTCGTGATCGCCGGCGGCACCGCCGTCGTCGCCGCGACGCCCCAACCCGCCGCGGCCCACGGCGGGCTCACGTTCCCCGCCACCCGCACCTACGCGTGCTACGTCGACGCGATCGAGAACGGCGTCGGCGGCGGGCTGAACCCGCAGAACGAGATGTGTCGCCAGCTGCTCGCCGAGAACGGCAACTACCCGTTCTACAACTGGTTCGGCAACCTCCTGAGCAACGCCGACGGGCGGCACCGCGAGGTCGTGCCGGACGGGCGCCTCTGCGGCCCGGGCACGCAGTTCAGCGGCGTCAACACGCCGGGCGCGTGGCCGACGACGAGCGTCCGGTCCGGCCAGCGCGTCACGTTCCAGTACAACGCCTGGGCCCGGCACCCCGGACGGTTCGACCAGTACATCACCAAGGACGGCTGGGACCCGAGCCAGCCCCTCGGCTGGGACGACCTCGAGCCGGCGCCCTTCGACTCGGTCGTCAACCCGCCGCTGCGCGAGGGCGGCCCCCAGGGCGCCGAGTACTACTGGGACGCCACCCTGCCGACCAAGCAGGGCCAGCACATCATCTACTCGATCTGGACGCGGTCGGACAGCCCCGAGGCGTTCTACAACTGCTCCGACGTGAACTTCGGCGGGACCACTCCGCCCCCACCGCCGCCGCCGGACGACGACACCCAGGCGCCGACCGCGCCCGGCACGCCCGCCGCGTCGGCGATCACCGGCACGTCCGCCACCCTCACCTGGGCCGCGGCCACGGACGACGTGGGCGTCACCGGCTACACCGTGCAGAACGCCGCGACGGGCGCGACGCTGGCCACGACGACGAGCACCACCGCCACGCTCACCGGCCTGGCGGCCGACACGTCGTACTCGGTGCGGGTCGTCGCCCGCGACGCCGCCGGCAACACCTCCACGCCGTCGGCGGCCGTGACCTTCCGTACCACCGCCGCCTCCACGAGTGCGCAGTGCTCCGTGGACTACGTCATCGCCAGCGCGTGGCCCGGCGGCTTCGTCGCGAACGTCACCGTGCACAACGACTCGATGACGCCGATCACCGGCTGGCAGCTCGGCTGGACGGCCGGCTCCGGCGAGCGGGTGACCAACGCCTGGGGCGGCACCGCGACCCAGTCAGGCACCGCCGTCACGGTCGCCAACGCCCCGTGGAACGCCACGATCGGCCACCACGGCTCGGTCTCCTTCGGCTTCCAGGGCACGACCAGCAACGGCTCGCCGCAGGTGCCCGCCTCCTTCACGCTCAACGGCGAGACCTGCGAGTAGCCCTGACGCGACAGCGGGCACGACAGAGGGGGCACCCACCGGACGGTGGGTGCCCCCTCCTCGTGTCACCGGCCCGGGGGCGACCGGCGATCGGTGATCAGCCCGCGGTGCAGGTCAGCGAACCCGCGGCGGGCGGCGTGCCGTTGCCGACGAAGCCGAAGCTCGTCGACGCACCGGCACCCAGCGAGCCGTTCCACGGCGCGTTCGTCACGGTGAACGTGCCGCTCGTGCCCGCTGCCGTGCCGCTCCACAGGTTGTTGGTGGAGCTGCCGGCGGGCAGGGTCACGGACGTCGCCCACGAGCGGATGGCTGCGGAGCCCGCCGTGACCTTGACCTCGGCCTGGTAACCGCCCGGCCACGCGTTCGGGATCGTCAGGACGGCCGTGCAGGCACCCGGAGGCGGCGTCGTGCCGCCCGTGGTGGTGAACGTCACCGACGGCGACGGCGAGGAGACGTTGCCCGCCGCGTCACGCGCCACGACCTGCACCGTGTACGCCGTGTCCGCGGCGAGCCCGGTGAGCGTGACGCTCGTGCTGGTGGACGTCGCCAGCGCGGTGCCGGTCGCCGTCCGCACGGTGTACTGCGTGACGCCGACGTTGTCCGTCGACGCCGCCCAGGTGAGCGTCGCCGAGTTCTCGGTGATCCCCGACGCCGCGGGGGTGCCCGGGGTCGACGGCGGCTGCGTGTCGGTCTGCCCGCCACCGGTCGTCGTGAACGACGCGGACTGCGACGCCGAGGAGACGTTGCCCGCGGCGTCACGCGCCACGACCGTCACGGTGTACGCCGTGGACGGGGTCAGGCCCGTGAGGGTGACGGAGGTGCCGCTCGCCGTGG
>JAEWQZ010000177.1 GCA_023460255.1 Actinomycetes bacterium | reverse complement strand
GTCGTCGGCCCGGGCGCCGTCCTCTACCCGGCGGAGCTGCCCGCGGCCCCGGGCGCGCCGACGGCCGTGGACCCCGCGGCGCTGGCCGTCCTCGCCGTGACCCGGGTGGCACGCGGGGCCGAGCTGTCCACCGAGCCGCTCTACCTGCGCCGGCCCGACGTGACGCCGGCGGTCACCCGCAAACGGGTGACCGGGTGACCGACGTCGACCCCTCGCCGGGCGCGTCGGGTCCCACGCTGCGTGCGCTCCAGCCCGCCGACGTGCCGCAGGTCGCCGAGCTGGAGCGGCAGCTCTTCGGCCCGTCGGCCTGGACGGAGGCGATGGTCGCCGGCGAGCTGCACGCTCCCGGGCGCTGGTACCTCGCGGCCGTCGAGGGCGGCAGCGGGGGTGCGGGCACCGTCGTCGGCTACGCCGGGCTCTGGTACGACGGCGACGTCGCGCAGGTCATGACGATCGGCGTCGCGCCGTCGCTGCACCGGCAGGGGATCGGGACGGTGCTGCTCACCGCGCTCGTCGAGCGGTCCCGCGAGCTGGGGGCGAGCGCCGTGCTCCTCGAGGTGGCCGTCGACAACGCCCCGGCCCTGGCGCTGTACGAGCGCTTCGGGTTCACGGTGCTGTCTCGGCGGCGGCGGTACTACCAGCCCGAGGACGTCGACGCCTGGACGATGCGCCTGCCGCTGGGGGCCGAGGCCGGCGCTGCGGAGGGGGACGCGTCCTCGCGCTGATCAGACGCCGGTTTTTCACCCGTTCGCCTGCGCCGAACCCCGGCGGGGGACACGCCCGGACCGCTACGTTTCGGCCCATGATCTCCCGCCGTGCCGCTCTTGCCGCGCCCGTCGCCCTCGTCGCCGCCCTCGGTGGCCTGGTCACCTCCGCCTCGGCGGTCGTACCGCCGTACGAGCCGGTGAGCACCGACGACCCGTTGGTCGTGGCCGACGTGAGCGAGAGCTGGCTGTACAGCGTGGAGGTCGGCCCGCGCACCATCACGTGGGCCGGTGAGGCGCCCGGGCTCGAGCCCGCCCCCGGTGACGACCTCGGGCAGGTGCCCGGCCCGGTCTCCGGCTCCCTGGCACGCAGCCGCCTCTACACCCCGGACCTGGGCAAGACGCCCCTGACGCTCGGGGCCGAGATCACCCCGCCGGTCGTCGGGACGATCAACCCCGCCACCACCGAGGAGTGGGCGGTGGGCTTCGACCCGTACGCCAGCGAGGGCGGCTACGTGCTGCGGGTGCGGCACAAGAGCGGTGCTGAGGCGACGGTCCCGATGCCCGGGGACCTGCACATGGAAGCCGGGTGGGTCTCGGTCTGGGGGGACACCGCGCTCGTGGGCCAGTACCTCGTCGACCTGGCGACCCTCGACATCGCCGACCTGCGTGAGGTCGGGCCGGAGGACTGCTTCCTCGGCGAGCGGGCAGTGCTCGCGGACGGCCTCCTCCTCGTGCGGGACGCCTGCGCCGACGCCGTCGTCGCGACCGAGGTCCCGGCCGACGGCCTGTCGGTCGCCGACCTCGAGGACGCCACGTGGGAGCTCGTGATGGACGGCGTGCCCGACCTCATGGCGTACAGCCGGGGTTTGCTGGTGTTCTCCGTCGGCGAGACGTTCGGCTACTACCGGATCGACGAGCCCGGCACCGAGGTGTGGACCAGCACGGTCCCTGACTCCATCTTCGCGCTGCGGGTCCAGGGCCAGCGGTACGTCGTGGGCACCTACGACGCCATCGTGGTGCTCGAGGAGGGCGGCGAGGAGCCCGTCGCCGTGATCCCCTTCGACGGCATGCTCAAGGCGCCGGTGGCCCCGCTGGTCGTGCCCCGCGACGACAGCGGCGAGACGAACCTCGACGGGTACGTGGTCGACCTCTACGGGCGCACGCTCGCGTGGACGGACGGGGCCGACCTGTTCGCCGCGACGCTGCCGCCCCTGGCGGGCGGTGTCGTGACGTCCGACGCCGCGGCGTCCGCCACCGTCGGCACCGCCGTCACGGTGACCGCCTCCGGGCTCCAGCCGGGCGAGGAGGTCGCGGTCTGGCTCGAGTCCGACCCCGTCCTGCTGGCCCTCGGGTACGCGACGGCGGACGGGACGTTCTCCGCGTCCGTGACGATCCCCGCCGCCACCGCCCCGGGTGCGCACACCCTCACCGTCCAGGGCGTCGAGTCGGGCTGGTCCTCCGCCGACCCGATCACCGTCGCCGCCGCCGGCGGCAGCGGCACCGGCAGCTCCGGCAGCAGCGGCAACCGCGGCCTGGCGGTCGACACCGGGCGATGAGGGCCCGGCTCGTCCCCTTCCTCGCGGTCGTGGGCGCCGTCGTCCTGGTGGCGGCGGTGGGCGCGTGGGCGCTCCTGACGTCCCGCGCGCCCGGGGAGGTCGCGGCCGCCTCGCCACCGCCGTCCGTCTCGCCGTCGGCCTCGCCGTCCGCGACGCCGACGCCGGAGCCGACGCCGACCCTGCGGCCCGGTGAGGTGCCCATGGCGGCGCCGGAGCGCGTGGAGGTGCCCGACGTCGGCATCGACCTGACGGTCCGCCCGATCGACCCGGTGCAGGGGCGGATCGACCCGCCGTCGATCTCGCACGCGTACTGGATCGAGGACTACGGGCGCCCGGGGACCGACGCCGACAACACCGTGTACCTCGTGGGCCACTCCTCGTTGGCCCTGGACGCGGCGTTCAACCCGCTGCTCGACGTCGCCCACCAGGAGTCCGTGCTGCAGCCGGGCGCCGTCGTGCGGGTGACCACCGCCGAGGGCGTGCTCGAGTACGAGGTCACGGGGTCGCGCCGGTACGGGAAGGCCAGCCTGCCGGGGGCGACGGAGGTGTGGGCGATCGCGCCCGGCACGCTCCAGCTCATCACGTGCTTCCAGGAGGACGGCCAGGAGGTCGCCGACGACAACCTCGTCGTCACCGCGCGCCTCGTCGGCGGATTCGTGACGGACGAGCCGCCGGCCTGACGGGCCTGTCCCGAGGGCCGTCGCGGAAACCGTACGCTGGCCGTCATGAGCGATCTCGGCGACGGCCTCGTCCTCGGCATCGAGACGTCCTGCGACGAGACCGGCGTCGCCCTCGTCCGGCTGTCGGACGGCAGGCTCGAGCTGCTCGTCGACGCCGTGGCGTCCTCCGTGGACGAGCACGCGCGGTTCGGCGGGATCATCCCGGAGGTCGCCTCGCGCGCCCACCTCGAGGCGATGGTGCCCACCCTGGACCGGGCGCTGGCGCAGGCCGGCGTGGACCTCGGCGACGTGACGGCCGTCGCGGTGACCGCGGGGCCGGGACTCGTCGGGCCGCTCACCGTGGGGGCTGCCGCGGCCAAGGCGCTCGCCGTCGGGCTGGGCCGGCCGCTGCACGGGGTGAACCACGTCATCGGGCACGCGGCGGTGGACGAGCTGGTGCACGGCGCGTTCCCCGAGCGGTTCCTCGCCCTGGTGGTCTCCGGCGGGCACTCGTCGCTGCTCCTCGTGAACGACATCGCCACGGACGTCGTCGAGCTGGGCCAGACCCTGGACGACGCCGCCGGCGAGGCGTTCGACAAGGTGGGCCGGCTGCTCGGCCTGCCCTACCCGGGCGGTCCGCACATCGACCGGCTCGCGCGCGAGGGCACCGCCACGATCCGGTTCCCGCGCGGGCTCACGGCGGCCAAGGACCAGGCGGCGCACGCGTACGACTTCTCGTTCTCGGGTCTCAAGACGGCCGTCGCGCGGTGGGTCGAGGCCCGCCAGGACGCGGGGGAGGAGATCCCGCTGCCCGACGTCGCGGCCTCCTTCGCCGAGGCCGTCGCCGACGTGCTCACGGCCAAGACGATCGCCGCCTGCGTCCGGCACGACGTGGACACCCTCGTCATCGGCGGCGGGTTCTCCGCGAACTCCCAGCTGCGCGAGATGGCGCAGGAGCGCTGCGCGGCAGCGGGGATCACCGTGCGCATCCCGCCCATCAGGTTCTGCACCGACAACGGCGCGATGATCGCCGCCCTCGGCGCCGCGGTCGTCCGGCGCGGGGTGGCGCCCTCGCCGCTGGACCTGCCGGTGGACTCCTCGATGCCGCTCACCCGGATCACCGTCTGAGGCTCCCGGTGGCTGCGGGCAGGTGGCGGCCGGCGCTCGTGGCGGTCGCCCTCGGCGCCACGCTCGTCGCGCTCGCGGCG
>JAEWQZ010000176.1 GCA_023460255.1 Actinomycetes bacterium | reverse complement strand
CGGTCGCGGTGTCCGACGCGCGGTCCGCACCGGCCCTCGTCGCCGTGCCGGCCACCTGGGCGGCGGGCCTCGTCCGGGCCCTGCCGTGGGTGTCCCACGGGGTCTCGGGCGGGCTCGGCGGCCGGCGGGACCAGGTCCTCGCGGTCGCACGCAGCGTGGCTCTGACCGTCGTCCTGCTGGGGGTGTTCGGTGCCCTCCTCGCCGCGGCCGACGAGCTCGTCGCGGCCTACCTGTCCGACGTGGACGTCTCCCTCGCGCCCGGCCGGATCGTCGTCGGGGTGCTCGTCGCCGCGGTGGCGGCGGCTGCGGCGCACCTGGCGATCGCCCCGCCGGCCTGGGGCGGGCTGCGTCCGCGGGCCCCGCGACCGGCCGCACTGGGGGAGTGGCTGCTGCCGGTGGGCGGCCTCGCGGCCCTCGTCCTCGCCTTCATCGGTCTCCAGGTCAGCGCCCTGCTCGGCGGGCACCGGCACGTCCTGGAGAGCGCGGGGCTGACCTACGCGGAGTACGCGCGCACGGGCTTCGGCCAGCTCATGGCCGTCACGGTGCTCACGCTCGTCGTCGTCGCCGTGGCCGCCCGTCGGGCGCCCCGCACCACCCGCCGGGAGCGGGTCGCGACGGCCGTCGCCCTGGGCGGCCTGTGCGTCGGCACGCTGGGCGTCGTCGCGTCGGCGCTCCTGCGGATGAACCTGTACGTGGAGGCGTTCGGCCTGACGCGGCTGCGCGTGTTCGTCGTCGCGGCCGAGGCGGCGCTGGGCGTCGTGCTCCTGCTGGTGCTCGTCGCGGGCGTGCGCTGGCGGGGTGCCTGGGTGCCGCGGGCCGTCGTCGGCGTGGCGGCGGTCGCCACGCTGGGGCTGGCGGTGGTGAACCCCGACGCGCTCGTGCTGGAGCACAACGCGTCGGCGCGGCTGGAGGTCCCGCTGGACGTGGACTACCTGCGGGGCCTGTCCGCCGACGCGGTGCCCGCCGCGGACGGCCTCGCCGAGCCGCTGCGCTCGTGCGTGCTGTCGGGCCTCGGGGCGGCGGAGTCGACGGGCGTGGGCAGCTGGAACCTCGGCCGCGACCGGGCGCGCGACGTCCTCGCCCGGTTCGACGTGCCCGACGACCCCTGCCGCGGCGTCGACGGGCGCTGACATGCTGTCGTCCGGGCGGGACCGGTCGGCGACGAGTCGGCCCGGATGCCCGGTGGGAGCGCCACCACTACCCCTACGCTAGGGGCGCACGACGGAGGGAGCCCAGATGGCGCGCGTGACGCTCCAGACGATCGCCGACCAGGTCGGCGTCAGCCGGATGACGGTGTCCAACGCCTTCTCGCGCCCGGACCAGCTCTCGGCCGCCCTGCGCGAGACGATCCTGGCCACGGCCGCCGAGCTGGGCTACGTCGGCCCGGACCCGGCCGCGAGGGCGCTGGCGCGGGGGACCACCGGCGCCGTCGGGATCCTCCTCACCGACTCGATGGGCACCGCGTTCCGCGACGACGTCGCGACGACGTTCTTCGGGGCCGTCGCCGAGGAGCTCGCCCCCACCGGCCTCGCCGTGACGCTGCTGCCGCTGTACGGCTCGGCGGACGCCATCCCCGCCCGCGACGTCCCGATCGACGGTGCGCTCGTGTACGCGTGCCCCGACGGCGCCCCGGCGCTCGACTGGCTGGTGCGGCGCCGGCTGCCCCTGGTCTTCGTCGACCGGCTGCCGACGCCCGGGGCGGCGAGCGTCACGCTCGACGAGCGCGGCGGTGGCCGGCAGGGCGCCGAGCACCTCGTGGCCCTCGGCCACCGGCACGTCGGCCTCCTCACGTTCTCCTTCCACGGCCCGCACGGGGTGGTGCCGGACCCGGCGTCCGCGGGTGGGGACTTCGTGGCGCACGAGCGGGTGTCCGCCTGGACGCAGGTGCTGGGCGAGGCCGGGGTGCGCACGACGGCGGTCCAGGTGCACGCGAACACCGACCGCGACGGCTACGAGGGCGCCCGGCTGCTGCTCGACACCGACGACCGGCCGACCGGCGTGCTGTGCTTCTCCGACACCCTGGCCTGGGGTGCCGTGCGGGCGGCGCAGGACCTCGACCTGCGGGTGCCGCAGGACGTGTCGGTGGTCGGGTTCGACGACGCCCAGATCGCCCGGCGCTCGCGACCGGCGCTGACCACGGTCCGGCAGGACGTCGTCGCGAAGGGCCGGGCCGCCGCCGCTGAGCTCACCGCGGCGATCGCCCGGCACCGCGTGGGCGCGGCCGAGGAGGAGCCGGCCCAGGTGGTGCTGCCCACCGAGCTCGTGGTGCGGCACAGCACCGGTCCCGCGCCGGCGGTGTAGCCCGGGCCTCGGCGTGGCCCCACCTGCGGCGTAGCCCCACCTGCTGTGTAGCCCGACCTGCGGCGTAGCCCCACCCGGGACGCGGCGGGTGTCCTCCCGGGCTGCCCGACGCCGTCGTAGTGGTGACGAAGGAGGTCACCATGAACGACGGACACGCACACGTAGCACTCGTGCTGGGCCCGGCCGCGACCTGGCGGGCGGCGCGGAGCGCCAGGCCGGACGCACCGGTCGAGCCGGAGGACCCGCGCTGGGAGGCCCGGCGTCGCCGCCGGCGTCAGCGGGCGCGGTCGCGGTCCCTGCTCGGCTGGACCCGCTTGGGCTCGCCGGGCATCTTCGGGTACTCCGGCGGGTAGGGCAGGTCGGCGGCGCCGTGCTCGCGCTCGTCGCGGTCGGCGAGCTCGAGCAGGGGCTCGAGGGAGGACCGCGGGCCGGCGCCGGCCACGAGCGGCGCGTACAGGTCGCCGACCTCCGCGAACCGGGCGGGCACCGTGGCGACGGTGAAGTCGTCGGGGTGCACGTCGGCGAGCTCCTCCCAGCGGAGCGGGGTGGAGACGGTGGCCCGCTGGTTGGGTCGGATCGAGTACGCCGACGCGATGGTCCGGTCGCGGGCCATCTGGTTGTAGTCGACGAAGATCTTCTGCCCGCGCTCCTCCTTCCACCACTTGATCGTCACCTCGTCGGGCAGGCGGCGCTCGAGCTCGCGGCCGAGCGCGATGGTGGCCCGGCGCGCCTGCGTGAACGTCCAGCGCGGCTCGATGGGCACGAAGACGTGCACCCCCCGGCCGCCCGAGGTCTTCGGGAACCCCTCCATGCCCAGCTCGTGCAGGATCTCGCGCACGTGCGGGGCGACGCGTGCGGCGTCGGCGAAGTCCGTGCCGGGCTGGGGGTCGAGGTCGATGCGCAGCTGGTCGGGGGAGTCGACGTCCTCGCGCGTCACCGGCCACGGGTGGAAGGTGATGGTGCCCATGTTGGCGGCCCACGCGACGACGGCGAGCTCGGTCGGCGCGACCTCGTCCGCGGTGCGCCCGCTCGGGAACGCGATGGTCGACGTCTCGACGTAGTCGGGCGCCCCCTGCGGCACACGCTTCTGGTAGAACGCGTCGCCCCGGTTGTCGGCGCGGGTGGCCATCACGGCCCCCTCGAAGACGCCCTTCGGCCAGCGCTCGAGGGTCGTGGGCCGGTGCAGGAGCGCCCCGAGGATCCCGTCGCCGACGGCCACGAAGTAGCGCACGACGTCGAGCTTGGTCACGTCCAGCGCGGGGAAGACCACGCGGTCGGGGCTCGTCACACGCACCGTGCGCCCTGCGATCTCGAGCTCCTCGGCCGGTGCCTTGCCGGCGGCGGCTGCCATGTCGTCACCGTAGACGCGCGTTCCGACGGCGTCGACCGTGCGTGATCGTCGTCAGCGGGATCAGCCCGCCAGCAGCCCCCGCCGGTGCGCGACGGCGACGGCCTCCGCGCGGCTCGAGACCCCGAGCTTGGCCAGCAGGTTCGACACGTGCACGCTCACCGTCTTCCCGCTGATGAACAGGCGCTCGCCGATCTGCCGGTTCGTCAACCCCTGGGCGACCAGCTCGAGCACCTCCGCCTCGCGGTCGGTGAGCAGCTCGCCCCGGTGCGGGGCCGGGGCCTCGAGCCGTCCTCGGCGGGCCAGGCCTGTCACCGCCTCGAGCAAGGGCGCGGCGCCCATCGCGGACGCCTCGGCGCGGGCCAGGTCCAGCTCCGCCCGCGCACCCTCCCGGTCGCCCGCGCCGAGCAGGGCCTCCGCCAGGCGCCACCGCGACCGCGCCACCTCGTAGCGGTAGGCGTAGGAGAACGCGTCGACGGCAGCCCGCCACTGCGCGGGGTCGTTCCGGCCCGCGAGCCGGGAGTGCTCCGCCTCCGCCCGGCGCAGCCAGGCCACGCCCTCCGGGCCGAGGCGCCCACCACGCGGC
>JAEWQZ010000175.1 GCA_023460255.1 Actinomycetes bacterium | reverse complement strand
GGCAGGGGCCCCGTCGCGGTGAGCTGGGCGAGGTCCTGACCGACGACCGGCTCGGTGACGACGTACGCGACGCCCTCGTGGTCGCCGACGTCGAGCACGCGGAGCAGGCGGGGGTCCGAGACCAGCGCGGCGCGCCGGGCGGCGTCCTGCGCGGCGGCGATGTTCCCCCCGGTGAGGACGACGGCGCGCACGGGCCGGTCGAGGATCTGGTCGCGGGCGGACCACACCTGGGCGTCCGGGAGGTCGGAGCCGACCGGCTGGTGGAGCCGGTAGCGCCCGGCGAGCAGGGTGCCGCGGCCGATGACGACGTCCAGACGATCACCTCCGCGGTCACGCCCGGCGGGCCGCCCGCCGGGTGCCGGGACCTGCGCGGCGGTCGCGGCCGGCTCCGCCGCTGGTCCCGGGGTCCTCATGCTACGGCCGAGGCGCGCGAGGAAGGGCTCGAGGAAGTCGTCGAGCTCGCTCACCCGCAGCGCCCGCAGGGCGACGACGTAGACGCCGACCATCACCGACCCCGCCAGGACGCAGGCGACCAGCGCCCGCAGGACCCCGCCGGCCGCCAGGTTCCCGAACAGGCGCGTCACGGCCCAGCCGACGCCCGCGGCCCCGAAGCCGGCCAGGCCCGCCCGGACGTGCACCCGGATGAGCCGGCCCAGGCCGCCGCCGAGGCGCCGCCACACCTGCGCGCCGGCCCACGCGGATCCCACGAGGTACGACGCCGACATCGCCGCCGCCGCCCAGGCGACCCACAGCCGCGGGGGCGCGAGGAGGTAGGCGAGCCCGGCCCCGACGACCACCACCGCCGCCATGTACACCTGGATCCGGAACAGGCCCTTCGCGTCCTCGTAGGCGTAGAAGACCCGGGTGCACATCGTCCACGACCCGATCCCCGCGACGCCCGCCATGAACGCCACGACGATCGGCGCCATGGCGGTCACCTCGTCGGCCGTCGCCGTCGGGTACAGCACGCCCACGATCGGCACCGCGAGCACGGCGAGCGCCGGCCCGGCGAAGAGCGTGAAGACGGCGATGGTCCGCAGGCCCTGGGAGAAGTCCGCCCGCACGGCACGCACGTCCCGTGCGGCGGCGTGGTCCGACAGCCGCGTGTACAGCGCCGTCACGATCGACACGGTGACCAGCGACTGCGGGAGCATGAAGATGGCGAACGCGTTGTTGTAGGCCTGGTTGCCCGCCACGGCGGGCAGGTTGGTGGCCGACGCCGCCGACGCGATCTTCATCACGGCGAGCACGCTGACCTGCCCGACGGCGAGCGCCGCGAGCGTCCACCCCGCGACGCGGCCGGCACTGCCCAGGCCGGCCCCGCGCCACTGCCCGCGCGGTCGGTACCGGAACCCGCTGCGGTACAGCGGCACGAGGAGGAACACCGCCTGCCCGATGACGCCGAGCGTGGCCGTGCCGGCGAGCAGCGCGATGCGTGAGCCGGTCCAGATCGACAGGTTTTCGTCACCGGTGGGCGCCCCCGCGCCCCCGAAGACGACGAGGAACGCGATCAGCCCGGCGATGGCGACGACGTTGTTCACGACGGGCGCCCACATGTACGGGCCGAACAGGCCGCGCGCGTTGAGCACCTGGCCCAGCAGGCCGTACAGCCCGTAGAAGAACACCTGCGGCAGGCACCAGTAGGCGAAGACGGTCGCGAGCCGTGCGGCGGCGTCGTCGACGACGATCGCCTGCGCGATGAGCGGCGCCGCGAGGGTCAGCACGACCGTCTCGACGGCGAAGATCACCAGCGCGAGCGTGAGGAGCCGGTCGGTGTACTCCCGGCCGCCCGCGGAGCGGTACGCGCGCACGATCTGCGGGACGAGCACCGCGTTGAGCACGCCACCCGCGAGCAGCATGTGCGCGATGTTCGGCAGCCAGTTGCCCACGGCGAACGCGTCGGCGGCGAGGGAGCCGGTCAGGCCGACCGCCGCGACGAGCAGCATGTTGCGGACGATGCCGAGGACGCGGGACACGGCGGTGCCGGCGGCCATCACCGCCGTGTTCCGGCTGACCGAGCCGCGTGCCTCAGCGCCCGCCATCGGCGGCCTCCTGCGGTTCGGGAGACGCGGTGGACCCGGCCTCCTCGGGGGAGAGCGTGTCCGGCCCGGCCTCGGGGGCGGGGGCGGCGCGCCGCGCGGTGCGGCCCCGCCGGACGGTCCGCACCAGTCCGACGACGAGGCCGATCGCCAGGAGGGTGCCCAGGATCGCCGTCCCGATGCCCTCCCACTCGGCGCGGACGCGCATCGGGAAGGTGGTGTCGTCGTCGACGAGCGTGCCGTCCGGCGTCCTGACCTCGACGGTCACCCGTAGGTCGGCGCTCTGCACGGCGTGCACGGGCACCCTGACGAGCATCTCGGACTCGCCGGGGATCGTGACCGGCACGGGCTCGTCGACGCGCAGGCGCAGGTCGGTGGGCCGCAGGCCGACGGTGACGTCGACGGGTTCGGGGAGTGCGTTGCGCACCTGCACGGACAGGTCGCCCGACGTCGAGATGAGGTTGACGACGTCGCTCGGGGGCTCGACGGTCACGGCGTCGGCGAGGACCGCCGTCGCGGCGCGCGAGGCGTCGACGATCGCGGAGCGGCCCGCCGGGTCCTCGCGCCAGGCGACCGACAGCGGGGCGAGCACCTCGCGCTCGACGTCGCCGAGGAGGGTCTCGGGCTCCGCGACCATGCCGGCGAGCCCGGTGCGGCGGTCGACGGCCGTGCGCACCGCCCCGATCTCGGGCCCGCGCTCCTCCGCCTCGCGGACCTCCCGCTCGGGAAGCGTGCCGCGGTCGATCCCCGGGTCCGCCGTGCCCAGGAGGGCGGAGACCGGCTCCGTCCGCACCCAGGGTGCCGCGCCCAGCGCGTCGAGCTGCGCCCGGGCGACGTCGACGTCCGGGAGCCAGTCGCGCGGGACGGTGAGCAGGAGGTGTCGGGCGTCGCTGGGGCGCTCCCGCGTGATGACCGCGAGCTCGGCGAGGAGGTCCTGGGCCGCCTCGGCCGGCGTGACGGACCTGCGCGGCGGGGTCACCGGCTCGGCGGGTGGGGCGTCCCCGCCGTCGACGCCGCCCCCGCCGTCCTCGCCGTCCTCGCCGACCGGCGGGTCGGGCAGGGACTCGACGGCACCGGTGACCAGGGCGGTGGACAGACGCTCGTCGGGTACCAGGACCGGCACCTCGGCGCCCTGGACCTGCACCGTCGTGCGCCCGGTCGGGGTGTACGTGAGGACGCTCGGCGGCGGCAGCTCGCCCGGCCCGACGACGAGCGCCAGCCCCGCCCGGCCCGCCAGGGC
>JAEWQZ010000174.1 GCA_023460255.1 Actinomycetes bacterium | reverse complement strand
GGCCTGGGCACCCTCGTCCTGACGCGGTGGCCCGTCGCGGCGGTCGCGGCGGCCGGGCTCGTGATGGGCTGGCCGGCCCTCTTCGGCGGCGCGCGCGCCGAGCGGCTCGCCACCGCGCGCATCGAGGGCCTCGCGGCATGGACGGAGTCCCTGCGGGACACGATCGCCGGGGCCGTCGGTCTCGAGCAGGCCATCCCGGCGACGGTGCACGCCTCCGCACCGGCCATCCAGCCGCAGCTGCGCATGCTCGTCGACAGGCTGCGCGTGCGCGTCCCGCTGCCCGTCGCCCTCCAGCGGCTCGCCGACGAGATCGACGACCCGAGCGCGGACCTGGTGGTCGCGGCGCTCATCCTCAACGCGCGGCTGCGTGGACCGGGCCTGCGCCAGGTGCTCACCTCGCTGTCCGAGGCGGCACGGGCCGAGGTCGACATGCGGCAGCGCGTCGAGGCGGGACGGAGCGCCACGCGTCGCTCGGCGCAGATCGTCATGGGCTTCTCGCTCGCCGTGATGGGAGGGCTCGCCATCGCGAACCGGGAGTACGTGGAGCCCTACGGGACGCCGACGGGCCAGCTGGTGCTCGCGGTCGTCGTGCTGTGCTTCGCGGCCGGCTTCGCCTGGATGAAGCGGCTGTCCGGCATCGACGTGCCCGAGCGGTTCCTCGTCGCCACTCCGGACCGGGCGGGCGAGCGGCCCGCGAGGGCGGTGGCGCAGCGATGACGATCCTCCTGGCCGGTGCCGTGGTGGGCCTCGGGATCCTCCTGCTGGTCCTGGTGCTGATGCCCCCCGGGACGAGCGCCGCGGGGGCCCTCGTCCGGCTCGACGCGGCACGGTCCGCCCGCCGGGTCGAGACGCTGGTCGACGACACGGGCCGGTCCTCGCACGGCTGGAGCCGACGGCTCGGGCGCCGCACCGGCGACCTGCTCGCTGGCTGGGGGGTCGACCTGGGCCGGCTGCGCTCGGACCTGTCGCTCCTCGGCCGCAACACCGACACGTTCCTCGCCTGGAGCGTGCTGGCCGCCGTCGCGGGGTTCCTGCTCCCGCTCGCGGTCGCGGCGGAGCTCATGGTGCTCGGCATCCGGGTCGGCGGCGCCGTGCCGCTCCTGGTGTCGCTGGTGTGCGCGGCGATCGCCGCGGCCCTGCCGCTCGCGTCGGTGCGGGCCAAGGCCGCCGAGCGACGGCGGGACTTCCGCCACGTCGTCGGCTCGTTCCTCGACCTCGTCGCGATGAGCCTGGCCGGCGGCCGCGGCGTGCCCGAGGCCCTCCAGGGGGCGTCGGAGCTCAGCGACGGCTGGGCGATGGTGCGCATCCGGGACACCCTCGGGGCTGCGCGGCTACGCGGCGAGACCCCCTGGGCGGCACTCGGCACGCTCGGCGACGAGGTCCGCGTGGAGGAGCTGCGGGACCTCGCCGCGGCGCTCTCGCTCGTCGCCGAGGACGGGGCCAAGGTCCGGGACTCCCTGAGCGCCCGGGCGGGCTCGATGCGGCGGCGCGAGCTCGCCGAGTCGGAGGGCAAGGCGGGAGAGGCCTCGCAGTCGATGCTCGTCGCGCAGCTCCTCCTCTCGCTCGGATTCCTCATCTTCCTCATCTACCCAGCCCTGATGAAGGTGCTCGGTGGCCTGTAGCCTCGGGCGGGGCTCGCCCGCCAGCGGCGTTCGACGAAAGGACGGGACATGGACCTGACGACACCTTGGGGCTTCCTGGCGATGGAGCTGCGCCGGCGCTTCGCCCGGGCGCGCTCGTCCCGCGACCTCGGCGCCTCGACCATCGAGTGGGTGATCATCACGGGGATCCTCGTGCTCATCGCCGCTGCCGTCGGCGCCGTGATCTACAACCTCGTCAAGAACCAGGCGGACTCGATCTCGATCCCGGACGCACCGGGCGGGGACGTGTGACCGAGGCACTGCGGCGGCGGCGCGACGACCCCGAGGGCGGTGCAACCTCCCTCGAGATGGTCTTCTACACGCCGCTGCTGATGCTCGTCATCTTCCTCACCGTGCAGTTCGCGCTGAGCTGGCACGGGAACCAGATCGCCGGGGCGGTGGCCCGTGAGGCGGCGCGCACCGCGCGCGCCGGGGGTGGCACGGCGCAGGCGCTGACCGCGGCGGAGGCTCGCGGCACGGAGTACGCGGCCGCGATCGGCGGACAGGCGCTGACCGACGTCTCGGTGGAGGCGACGGCGGTGGGTGTCGACGAGGTCGAGGTCACCGTCACGGGGCGGGCCGTGGAGATCGTCGACGGCTTCGCGCCGCGGGTCTCGGTGACCGTGCGGGGCCCGGCGGAGGTGTTCCGGCCCGATGTCTGAGCGCACCGGACGCCGTGACGCGGGGTCGATGGCCGTGGAGGTCGTCGTCCTCGTCCCGGCGCTCGTCATGATCATGATGCTCGTGGTGGCCTTCGGCCGGTACGTGACGGCCGAGGGCGACGCCCAGGCCGCGGCCCGGGAGGCAGTCCGAGCGGCGAGCCTGCAGCGCGACGAGGGCGCGGCCCTCGCAGCGGCCCAGGCGGCCGCCGACGCCGTGCTGCCCGACACCCTCGCGTGCCGACCGGTCGTCCTGTCCGGTGACTTCCTTCCCGGCGCGACGCTGTCGGTGGAGGTCTCCTGCGACGTCTCCTGGTCGAACCTCGGGCTCATCGGCCTGTCCGGCTCGGCGGCCGTCGCCGGGGACGCGTCCGCGCCCCTGGACGTGTACCGGAGGACGGCACCGTGAGCGCGCGGAGGAGGCGTCCGGCGGCCGCGGCCCCGCGGGACTCCGGGGCGGCGTCGGTGATGGTGCTGGCGCTCGTCGTCGTGCTGATGGTCGTCGCCGGGCTCGTCGTGGACGGCGGGCGTGCGGTGAACGCGCGCGCGGCCGCGATGGACGCCGCCGAGCAGGCGGCGCGTGCCGGGTCCAACCAGGTCGACGGGGCGACCTTGCGTGCGACGGGGGAGGTCGTCATCGACCCGGTGGCGGCCCAGGCCGCCGCCGTGGACCACCTCGTGGCGCGCGGCTACGACGCGGGCCGGATCAGCGTCGAGTCGGACGCGCAGCGCGTGCACGTGACGGTGCGCCAGACGGTGCCGACCTCGCTGCTGTCGCTCGTGCTCGTCCGTTCGTTCGAGGTCGAGGGGTCGGCGACCGCCAGGGCAGCGGTCGGGATCGTGGAGGAGATCGGAGCACCATGACCACCGAGCAGCACTCCGCAGCAGCCCGGGAGATCGGCCCCGGACGCTTCCAGCGGCCGGACGGCCCCCCGCCCACGCCCGTCGTGTGGCGGTCCCTGGGTTCGGCGTTCGTGCTCCTGCTGGTGGTCGTGGGCATCCCCGTGGGCCTCGTCCTCCTCGCGGGGGTGCCCCAGCTCCCGACGTCGCTGCCGACCCGTGAGGAGCTCACCGGCACGATCGGCGCCGAGCAGGTCCTGTCGGTGCTCGTCTGGGTGGCGTGGCTGGCCTGGCTGCAGTTCACGATCTGCGTGCTCGTCGAGCTGCGCAGCGCGATCAGCGGCATCGGGCTGCCGGCGCGGGTCCCGCTGTCGGGGCCGAGCCAGCGACTCGCGCGCACACTGGTCGCGTCGGTCCTCCTGCTCATCACGACCGTCGGACCCGCCGCCGCCGCGGTGCAGCCCGCGCTGTCGCTCGAGTCCGGTGCCGGGCCGGCGGCGGTCCAGGTGGTCGATGCGGGCGGGGCCGGCGGCGGCGCCGTCGAGGCCGCACCCGTGGCGGAGGTGGCCGCACCGGAGACGGCCGCGCCCGAGGTGGGCGGCACCTTCACCTACCACCTCGGGGACATGCAGCTCGACGCGGAGGAGGGCGCCGCGCTCGCCGGGCGGGCCGTGTACGTCGTCCAGCCGCCGGACGGGCGCCACCACGACAACCTGTGGGACATCGCCGAGCGCACCCTCGGAGACGGCCGCCGCTACCAGGAGATCTTCGAGCTCAACAAGGGCCGCCCCCAGGCCGACGGCCGCCACCTCGAGCTGGCCCGGCTCATCCAGCCCAACTGGCTGCTCGTCATGCCCGACGACGCCGTGGGCGTGGACCGCGTCGTCGCCGTCCAGACCCCGGCCCCCGATGCGGCGCCGCCCGTCGCCCCCGTCGGCCCGGGGTCCGGGACGTCCGCCCAGGAGGCCGGAGGGTCCGCAACGGTGGGCGCCACGACCGAGGCGCAGGGCGGCCTCGCGGGCGGTTCCGGCGCGACCGGTTCGGGGAGCCAGGTCGAGCAGGGCGCGACGTCGGGCGTTCAGCAGCTGGTGGGCGTCGGGCTCCTGGCAGCCGGCGCGCTCGCTGCCGTGGAGTCCCTCCGGCGCCGTCGCCGCACGCCCGAGCCGTCCGACGAGGCGGTCGAGGTCGAGGTCGCGCTGCGGATCGGGGCCGACCCGACGCGGGCGACCTTGCTGGACCGTGGTCTGCGGCACCTGGCGGGCGCGCTGCGCGACGAGGGCCGGGACCTTCCAGGCGTGTTCGCGGCCCGCGTCGACGAGGAGCACCTCGTCCTGCACCTGACGCCGGGAGACGCGTTCGCGCCCCAGCCGTGGCGGGCCAGCGAGGACGGTCGGACGTGGGTCCTCGACGCGAACGCGCAGCTCCCGGCGACGCGACGGCCGGCGCCTGCGCCGTTCCCGGGCCTGGTCTCGCTCGGTCGCGACGGGCGCGGCGGCGACGTCCTGGTCGACCTCGAGGCCGCCCAGGGCCCCGTCTCGGGCGGCGGGGACCCGACGGCGGCGCTCGAGGTCGCCACGGCGTTCGCGGTGGAGCTGGCCACCAACAGGTGGTCGGACCAGCTGCGCGTGACCGGCGTCGGGCTGCCGGCACCGCTCGGCGCCCTGGACCCCGCGCGGTACCGGCCGGTGGGTGACCTCACCGAGGTGCTGCCCGAGCTGCGCGCGCGTCGGTCGGACGCGTTGGGCGGGAGCGTGCTGGCGGGCCGGCTGCGCGGGCCCGGTGCGGCCGCCTGGATGCCGGAGTACCTGCTGCTCGGCTCCCCGCCGAGCGGGGGCCTCCTCGAGGAGGTCCTCGACCTCGCGGCGACGCAGGAGCGGTCCCCGCTCGGCGTCGTCTGCGTCGGGGAGCTGCCCGGTGCCCGCTGGCGGCTCGAGGTCGACGCCGCCGGGTCGCTCACGGTGGGCGTCCTCGGGGTGCACGTGCGGGCCAACCGCCTCAGCGAGCGGGCGGCGGCTGGTCTCGCGGAGCTCCTCACACCGGAGCCGACCGACAGCGCCGAGGACGAGCGATGGGCCGCTCTCGAGGCGGAGGGGACGGCGGAGCGGCCGCCGGTCGTCGCGGCCGACCCGCCGAGGGACGCGGCGGCGTATGCCGCAGCCCCGGTCCGCGTCGCGGTCCTGGGCGCCCCGCGCGTCGAGGCCCCCGGTCCGATCGAGCCGGCGCGCCTCGCCCTGGCGACGGAGCTCGTCGTGCACCTCGCCCTGCACCCGGAAGGCGTCCACCCGACGGTGCTCGCCGCCTCCCTCTGGCCCGGCGGGGTGACGCCCGAGGTGCGCACCGCGACGATCGAGCGGGTGCGCGACTGGCTCGGCACCGACACGTCCGGCAGCCCGCGCCTGCGGGAGGGCGGGGACGGTCGCCTGCGGCTGGGCGGCGACGTCGTGCTCGACTGGGACGCCGTGCGGTCCCTCCTGGCCGCCTCGCGCGGGGCGACCGGCCCGCAGCAGGAGGCACGTCTCCTGGGCGAGGCGTTGCGGCTCGCCCAGGGTCCGCTCCTCGGCACCCGCCCGGCCGGCCGGTACTCGTGGCTCGCCCGGGTGCGCCTCGAGCGTGCCGCCCGGGGCCTCCTGGTCGACGCCGCGCACCGCCTGGGCGTCCTGTGCCGGCGTGACGGCGACCCGGAGGCTGCTCGCCAGGCGGCCTGGTCCGGGCTGCGCGTGGCGCCGACGGAGGAGCTGCTCTGGCGCGACCTCCTGCGCGCGACGGCCGCGACCGGGACGCCGGGTGCCGTCGAGCAGGTGGCCGCCGACCTGGAGCTCACGCTGCACGACGCAGGTCTGACCGTCGCGTCGGCGACGGTGGCCCTGCTGGACGAGCTGCTACCGGGCGCAGCCGCGACTGGCAGCGGAGGCTGAGCCACCGGTGCGCCTGCTGCTGAGCCTGAGCGACCCCGGCGGGGGACTGCGCGACGTCGCGGTGGACTGCGACGACGACACCACCGTCGGGGACCTCGCGCGGCACCTCGCCGCAGCGGTCGGGCACGCCGGCCAGCGGCGCGGCGCCGGGGGTGACGGCGGCGCGCAGTGGGGCGCGTCGGCCCCGGGGTCTCCGCCTCCGGCCGTGCGATCCACCGGGCGGCGGTTCGGCGTCGTGGACGGAGGTGCGGGGTCGCACCCGACATCCGTGCCCGCCGATGCCGAGCCGCGCACGTTCCCGGTGATGGCCTCCGCCGTGCCGGTGCCCGTCGCTCCGGCCGAGCCGCCCGACGAGCCACCCGACCTGTGGGTGGGCGCGGATCAGGTCGACCCGCGGATGGCGGTCGCGGAGAGCCCGCTGCGCCACGGCGTCGTCGTCGGGCTGGGCGGGCCCGCGACGGTGAGCGTCGCGGAGCCGTCGGGCACGGTGGAGGTCCGCGTGGTCGGTGGTCCCGGCGCCGGCACCGTGCGGAGGCTCGGGCCGGGGACCCATCGGGTGGGCACCGGGCCGGAGTGCTCGGTACGCCTGCCCAGCGGCCCGTCGGTCGACATCGAGGTCTCGGTCGTCGGCGACGTGACGGTGCGCCCGGTCGCTCCGCCCGAGGAGGCGGGCGCACCGGTGCGGACCGTCCTGCTCGACGGGCCGATCGTCGTTCCGCGTCGCGACGTGCGGCCAGGTGCCAGGGTTACCGGCAAGGACGCGGGCAAGGACCAGGGCAAGGACCAGGGCAAGGACCTCGGCAAGGAGGCCGCGGACTTCGTCAGCCTCGACCCCGCCGACCCGCGCCACGACGTCGAGCTCGACCGGCTGGCGCTGGCAGACCCCACCGACTGGGAGCCCGGCGTGCTCCTGACCGTCGGTGACAGCCTCCTGGCCGTCCACCGGCCGACCGCGCCCGACGCGTCCCTCAGCCCGAACCCGTTGGGTGCGTCGATGGACTACAACCGTCCGCCGCGCCTGCTCCCGCCACCCCGGGCGACGGAGTTCTCGCTGCCCAGGGAGCCCGTCAAGCCGACCAAGGGCGCGCTCCCGTGGCTGATGATGCTCGCGCCGCTCGTGATGGGCGCGGGCATGTACGTGATGACCCAGAACCCCCGGACGCTCCTGTTCATCGCGCTCTCGCCGCTGATGATGGTCGGCAACTGGCTGCAGGGCCGGCGGAGCCAGGGCAAGCGGCACAGGGAGCAGCTGGCGGACTACCGGGAGAAGAAGGCCCGGATCGAGGCCGCGGCGTTCGAGGCGCTGCTCACCGAGCGCGCCGCGCGCCGTCGGGACGCACCGGACCCGGCGGAGCTGCTGCTCCAGGCGACGGGGCCGCGGTCCCGGCTCTGGGAGCGTCGGCCGACCGACCCCGACTGGCTGGTCGTGCGGGTCGGCCTCGCCGACCTGCCGAGCGACGTGATCCTGTCCGACCCTGACCGGGAGCGTCACCTCGGCGCGCTGTCGTGGACCGCGCCCGACGTGCCCGTGACGGTCGGGCTCGGCGAGGCCGGGGTGACCGGCGTCGCGGGCCCGGGGGACCTGCCCCGGCAGGTGGCCACGTGGATCACGGCCCAGGTGGCGGCTCTGCACAGCCCTGCGGACCTCCAGATGGTCGTGCTGGGCGAGCCGGAGGAGTGGGCGTGGGTGCGCTGGCTCCCGCACGTGCGCACCGACGCCGAGCCCCTCGCCCTCGTCGGGACCGACGAGGAGACCGTGAGCCGCCGCGTCGCGGACCTCGTGGCGTTGCTCGACGCGCGGCGTGAGGCGGCGTCGTCCGGCTCCGGCGGCGGGCGCCCAGCACCGATCCTCGTCGTGCTCGACGGGTCGCGCGCGCTGCGCCTGCTGCCCGGGATGGTCGGCCTGCTGCGTGACGGGCCCGCGCTGGGCTTCGTGTTCCTGTGCCTGGACGCCGACGTGCGGCTGCTGCCCGAGGAGTGCCGCGTCGTCGTGCGCCCCCAGGGCGACGGGTTGCGGGTCGAGGCGACCGGGCGGCGGGTGGTCGAGGCCGTCCGCGCGGACCTCGTCCCGCCGGGTTGGTGCGAGCGGATCGGTCGGGCCCTGTCCGCCGTCCGCGACGTGAGCGCCGTCGGGGCGGCCAGCACGATCCCCACGCAGAGCAGGCTCCTGGCCGTCCTGGGCCTCGACCCGCCGACGCCGGACGCCGTGGCGCGCGGCTGGGCCGCCGGGGGCCGCACGACGCGGGCGGTCATCGGCGAGGGCGCGGACGGGCTGTTCTCGGTCGACCTGCGCGCCGACGGCCCGCACGGACTCGTCGCGGGCACCACGGGCTCGGGCAAGTCGGAGCTGCTGCAGACGCTCGTGGCGTCCCTCGCCGTCGGCAACCGGCCGGACGAGATGACGTTCGTACTGGTCGACTACAAGGGCGGCGCCGCGTTCCAGGACTGCGCCAGGCTGCCGCACACCGTCGGCATGGTCACGGACCTCGACGGGCACCTGACGACGCGGGCGCTGGAGTCGCTCGGCGCCGAGCTGCGGCGCCGGGAGCACGTCCTCGCCGACGCGCGCGCCAAGGACATCGACGACTACCTGGCCCGACGCGGTCCCGGGGACCTGCCGCTGCCCCGGCTGCTCATCGTCATCGACGAGTTCGCCGCCCTCGTGGCCGAGCTCCCGGACTTCGTCACCGGCCTGGTGGACATCGCCCGGCGCGGACGCTCCCTGGGCGTGCACCTGCTGCTGGCCACCCAGCGTCCGGCCGGCGTCGTCACGGCTGAGATCAAGTCGAACACGAACCTGCGGATCGCCCTGCGCGTCACCGACTCGGGGGACAGCCAGGACGTCGTGGAGTCCGACGCGTCGGCCCACATCCCGCCGTCGCTGCCGGGCCGGGCGTACGCCAGGCTCGGGCACTCCCAGCTCATCGCGTTCCAGTCGTCGCGCGTCGGTGGTCGGCCGCGCGGAGCCGCGCCGGCGAGCGTGCGCATCCGCCCGCTCGAGTGGGCGTCGATCGGCCGGCCCGCCCCCGTGGCGAAGGCTGCCGAGGCGCCGGCGGACACCCCGACGGACCTGGCGCACCTGGTGACCGCCGTCGTGGACGCCACCCGGGTCAGCGGGATCGAGCCGCAGCCGAGCCCGTGGCTCCCGCCGCTGCCCGAGCAGGTCGTCCTGGACGACGTCCTCGCCGACGACGCGGAGCCCCGGCGGGGGCTCGTGCCGCCGCTCCCGCTCGGCCTGGCGGACCAGCCCACGGAGCAGAAGCAGGAGGTCCTCGAGTGGGACCTGGCGGGCGGCTCGCACCTGGCGATCGGCGGCCAGACCCGGGCGGGGCGCTCCAGCGCCCTGCGCCTCGTGGCCGGCGGGATCGCCCGGCTGCACTCGCCGTACGACGTGCACCTGTACGGCCTGGACTGCGGCAACGGTGCCCTCCTCCCGCTCGTAGGCATGCCCCACACCGGCGCCGTGGTGACCAGGGACCAGCCGGACCGGGTCCGTCGGCTGCTCGCCCTCATCGGCGGGGAGGTCGCACGACGTCAGCAGGTGCTCGCGGCCGGTGGGTACGCGGACATCGCCGAGCAGCGCAGCGCCAACCCGCCCGACCTCCGGCTGCCGTACCTCGTGCTCCTCGTCGACAGGTGGGAGGGGTTCGTCGGGGCGTTCGAGCAGTCCGACGGAGGGGTGCTCATCGAGCAGCTCGTGACGCTGATGCGGGAGGGCGCGGCGGTCGGCCTGCGGGTGGTGGTCGCCGGTGACCGGAGCATGCTGGTCGGCCGCGTCGGTGCCGCGCTCGAGGACCGGCTCCTGCTGCGGATGGCGTCCCCGGACGACTTCTCCTACATCGGCATGCGTGCCCGGGACGTCCCGAACCGGATGCCGCCGGGCCGGGCGTTCCGTGGTGGCGAGCGCCCCGTCGAGGTCCAGCTCGCCCTGCTCGCGGCGGACGCCGCCGGCACGGCCCAGGTCGCCGAGCTCCAGCGGCTCGCGGTGCAGGCCCGCGACGCGGCCGGGCATGTCCCGGCGGCCCGTCGCCCCGGACGCGTCGACGAGCTGCCCGTCATCGCGACGCCCGAGGACGTCGCGCGGCTGCGCGAGGAGGAGCCGCCGCGGACCGAGCTGCTCGTCGGCATCGGCGGGGACACGCTGGCGGTCCGTGGGATCGACGTCGACCGGGACGGCCCGGGGCTCCTCGTGGTGGGTCCGCAGCGCTCCGGGCGGTCCAGCACCCTGCTCGCGACGGCCGTGGACGCGCTCGCCCGTGGGTGGCGCGTCACCGTCGTGACGCCCCGGCGCAGCCCGCTGCGTGACCTCGACGGCGTCCGCGGCGTCCGCGCGGTGCTCACCGGGGAGGCGACGCCCGACGAGCTGCGGGCTGCCCTCGACTCCCCGGGGCCGCGGCTGCTGGTCGTCGACGACTTCGAGGTGCTCGGTGCCGAGCACGCGCTGGCGACGGTGGCGGAGGAGTACCTGAAGTCCATCCGGGACAGCGGTGACGCGATCGCCGTGGCGTGCGGTGTGGACGAGGTCTCGAGCATGTACCGGGGTGCGGCGGCGACCCTGCGCAAGGGCCGCTCGGGTGTACTGCTGGCGCCGCGGTCGGCGGCCGACGGCGACGTCTTCAGCACCCGGCTCCCGCGGTCCATCGGCGCCGCGGTGCCGGCGGGCAGGGCGATCCTCGTCCGGGGTGGCTCGTGGGAGTGGGTGCAGGTGCCCCGTCCGACCGTGCCGGACGACAGGTGAGGCGGAACGTGTGCGTCGGGTGATCGTGACCGTGGTGTCGATGCTGGCTGCCGCCCTCGGTGTGGCGGCCTGCTCGTCGTCGGGCGAGGAGCCACCGGGCCTGACGGTGTCGCCGACCGCGAGCCCGCCCACGACGTCCGAGGACGGCGTCGACGCGGACACGGAGGCGGCGGTCCTCGACGCGTACTACGCCTATTGGGATGCGACTGTGGCGGCTCAGCGCGGGAACCCGGACCCGACGCTGTTCGCCGACAACACCCGTGGGCCCCTCGTCGAGGAAGAGCTGGCGACCGCGCGTCAGTACGCCGAGCTCGGGATCTCCCGTGAGGGCGAACCGGCGTTCTCCGACGTCGTCGCGGAGGTGGACGGGGACGGCGCCGACGTGTGGGCCTGCGTCGACAACTCCCAGTGGGTCGTGCCGGAGGCTGCCGGTGATCCGCTCGGCGTCCTTCCGACGGGGCTGCACCTCGAGCGGGCCGACGGCGACTGGTACGTCATCGAGTACGTCTCAGTCCCGTCGGGCCTGTCGTGCTGAGAAGGTTCGGGTACATACGGGGCGCTCGCTAAGGTGGCGCCATCGGGCCGGAGCATCGAGGGGGACGCATGCGTCGGGTGATCGTGACGGTGGCGTCGATGCTGGTCGCCGTCGTGGGTGTGGCGGGGTGCTCGTCGTCGGCCGAGGAGCCGCCGGGCCTGACGGCGTCGCCGACCGCGAGCCCGACCACCACCTCCGAGAACGGTGCCGACGCGGACACGGAGGCGGCAATCCTCGAGGCGTACTACGCGTACTGGGACGCGATGGTCGCTGCACAGCGTGGCAACGCGGACCCGACGCTGTTCGACGGCATCGCGACAGGTCCGCTCGTCGAGGAGGCCATCGCCGAAGCGCGCCAGTTCGCCGACCTCGGGATCGTCCGCGAAGGGGAGCCGAGCTTCTCGGACGTCACCGTGGAGGTCGAGGACGCAACAGCGACGGTCCTGGCCTGCGTGGACAACTCCGCCTGGTTCGTGCCCGGGGTCGAGGACGACCTGGCCGACGTCCTGCCCGGTGGCGTCCTGCTCGAGCGGCACGACGATGCCTGGCTCGTGACGGGATCCGTCGAGCCCCCGGGCGGCTTCACGTGCTGAGGAAGGCTGCGCGTCGGGCAGTCACCGCGGCAGTCGCTGCGGTTCTCCTTGTGGGATGGGCCGCCTCGTCGGCGGGCGCCGACGTCCCCCCTGGCTGCACGGTGGAGGTGGTGACCCAGCCGGACGGATCGAAGGAGTACGTCGTCACCTGCCCGCCTGAGCCGGGCGATTCCGAGGACGGCGGGTCCGGTTCGGGCCCGGCGGCGGAGCCGACGTGCGAGCTGACGGGCCTCGCGGAGTACTGCATCGGCGCCAGTGCGTGCTGGGCGAACGTCCCGTCGGCCCTGGACCCGTCGACGTGGCCGGAGGAGACCCGTCCCTCGGCGGACGCCATCTACACCTACCAGCAGTGCGACCCGGACCCCGACGGGACCCTGTCCGGCTGGTCGTGGTACACGCCGGACGAGATGACCGTCGGGCAGGCGGCGCGGCAGGCCTTCGGTCTGCTGCGCGCGCCGGACTTCACCGTCGGCGTGAACCCGCCGCGCCAGGCGATCGTCGGCATCGACACGTGGTTCTGGGCGCAGGGTGCGTCGGCGGCCGAGATCACCGGTTCGTCGGCGCTGGGCGTGGTCGCGATCGGGGAGCCGGACCACCTCGAGGTCGACCCCGGCGACGGGTCCGGAACACTCATCTGCCAGTGGCAGACGGCGGCCGGCGAGGGCTGTGCGCACACGTACGCCCGCGCGTCGGTGAGGGGGACGGCGACCGCCGGCGGGTTGCCCGCGTACGTCGTGCGCATGCGCCTGGTCTACGGCGTCCGGTTCGAGATCAACGGAACGCCGCTGAGCCTGGACGGCCTGCCGTCGACGCTCGAGTCGTCGTGGCAGGAGGTCGCCGTGCCGGTGGCCGAGATCCAGACCCTGGTCACCCCGTCGACGGGCCGCACCTAGTCCTGCTGAGCTCCGGGCGCGCCCGATGAGGGAGAGTCCGGCGAAACCGCCACATTCCGCGGGCCCGACCTCGCTAGGGTTGGCGCCGTCGATCAAGGACTGGAGGCACCGTGTCGGAGACCGATCCGGAGGTTGCGCCCGAACCGGACATGCGCCCCAACCTGCTGCGCAGCCGCAAGTACTCGGCGGCCTCGCGCGCGGACGGCGCCGTGTCCGTGCTGAGCCCCGGGGGCGGCAACGTGGTCCTCGGGCTGCTCAGCCGCCTGGACGAGGCGTGGGAGTCGCCGTCGGCGGCGCGGAGGAACTTCGGCGAGGACCTGACCGGGGCGGGCACGGCCGTCGCCGACTGCTTCCGCGCGCAGGCGGCGCTCTGCCGGGGGGAGGCGGGCCAAGAAGACCCCGAGGTCGACCGGGACGGCCCCGAGGGGTGGAAGACCTACCGCGATCAGATTGACGGGCGGGTCCGGGCCACGTACTACAACCCCTACTGGGGGACCTGATGGTGCGCGTGAGCATCGACGTCGATGCCGGAACGGCGTTCTTCAACGAGGCGAGCGCGCTCCTCGACCGGGTGATCGAGGAGTGGTCGGACGTGGCCACCGCTGCCCGCAACGGTCTCACCAGCACGAGGCCGGTGCGTGGCCTGGAGGCGCCCTACCAGCAGCTGGTCGCCCTGCGTGAGGATCTGCGCACGCGGGTGGAGCTGGCGGTGCTGTACAACTCAAACTCCCGGAACCCGGTGCCGGCCGGTGAACCCATCGTGCTCGAGATCGCGGACGAGACCACCGCGGGCGTGAAGGCCCAGCTCGGCCAGGAGCTCGCCGAGGCGCTCACCGCGATCAACGGCACCGACCAGACGCGCGAGGGCGTAGAGAGCATCGACGCCGTCGCGGCGCTACTGGCCAAGTACGCCGATGACGCGGCGGTCACCGACGCCCTGTTCGACACGCTCGGACCGGACGGCGTTGTCCGCATCCCGCTGTTCCTGCGCCAGTACTCGGAGGAATACGCGGCCGCCAACCCCGCCAGTACCGAGGATCTTCACTGGGACGAGGACACCCCGATGTCGCTGCACCTCGACGAGGTGGAGCAGCGCTTCCTCGAGGCGTACGGCACGGCCTTCGCGACGACGACGAACTCCGCGGCGTTCAACACGGCGCACCCGGACTTCGCCAAGGACCTCGTCGACTACGTGTGTGATGTCCCGGACGGATCTGGCTGGTCGCTGTCCCAGATCCTGCGGTACGGGGACTTCGACTCGGCGTTCCTTGTCACGGTCGGCGAGGAGCTGTACGAGTTCGAGCAGGACCAGTTCGGGCCTGTCTGGGGACCCCAGCTGAACGGTTCCGTCCAGAACTGGCATCTCGGGACCGCCGACGACACCGGGTTCTACGACCCGTTCGTCGGGCTCTTCGGGGCGATGGGACGCAACCCCGAGGCCGCGCTGGACTTCCTCAACCCCGACTCCGGGGGTCCCGTCGCGACCGACCGGGCGAAGTACCTCATCCAGGACCGTCGGTGGAGCCACGACGACTTCAACGCGCTTGGCCTGGCCCTGGACGCGGCGGCGACGAGGTTCCACACGTCCTCGGCGCCGGTGGAGCTGCAGGAACGTTCCGCCTGGATGGCATCGGCCACCATCCACTTCCTGGCGGAGCGTGACGGGGGTAGGCACGACCGACGGATCGGCGACGCCGGCAAGGACTCGCTCGCGCACATCCTCGCCGCCTACATCACCGATGTGGACCGCACCGCGAACGGTACGAGCGGGGGTCTGGGCGTCATCGACAACCTCGAGAGCTCGCCGTGGAAGGCGGGGTGGCCTGTCGGCGCTGACTTCTCGGTCGACGACCTGCGCGCCGTGATGGGTGAGGTCCTGACGGACATGTCCGCCGTGGAGCAGATGGCGGCCGCATCGAACGCACTGAACGCTGAGCGAATCCGGTACGGCGCAGCGCAGTGGGGAGGTGCAGGCACGGATCCGACGGCGCTCCAGGTGGCGCTCAACCAGTCGAGCACGCTGAACGGCTTCGTGGTCGCAGTGATGGGCGCAGGGCTGGAGGACGAGGCACGCGAGCTCGACGAGCAGGCGCAGGCGTACATCGACCTCACCAGTGACGTGATCGGAATGATCCCGACCGGAGGCACGTTCACGTCGTTCTTGGCGGATCAGACGGTGTCTGCCGGCAAGGACCTGGCGGGTTCGCAGTGGACTGGAAACGAGTCACGGGTCAAGGACGAGCAGCACACCGTCCAGCAAGTGGCCTACACCGACCTGCAGATCGCGATGATGATCGCCCTCGCCGAGAACGGCCACATCCCTCAGGACGGGATGACCTACACGGACGACGGCACAGTCCAGTACTACCCGTGGTTCGCGCCCGACGGCTTCGATCCCGACGTCCTCGCAGACCCCGGAGTCCGCAACCAGTTCATCGAGTGGGCGGGTTCCGTCGATGCGGGATCTGCCGCGGCTGCGCTGCGCCCCGATATCGCAGCGATGTTCGAGGCCGGCTTCAACCGGGGCAAGCCCCGATGAGACGGGCAGTGGGTTGCGTTGTCGCGCTACTCGCACTTCCGCTGGTCGGCTGTGCGGGTCCGGACCGGACGCCGGTTCCCACGGAGGCCTCCGGGGACATGGCCTGCGACGGTGTACCGCGCGCCGGGGTCGAACTGGTGCTCGGTGGCCCTGTCGTCGTCCAGCGCGACCACGGTCAGTGGGGAGCTGAGGAGTCCGGCTTCCAGTGCGACGTGGTCGCGGCGGGTGGCGGGACTGCGCTCGTCGCTGTCGAGGAGTGGGATGTCCGCACCAGGTACGGAGGCTCGGACGAGAGTGTCGTCGACCTTCTCGGCGCCCAGGGCGGAGCCGAGGCGATCGAGGCGGCAGCGCCGGGAGCGGGGTTCGTCACCGGAGGGGACGGCGCAGACGCGTCGGCCGGCTGGGTGTGTGGCGGTCGGGTCCTGACCGTGGCGCTCCTGGGTGTCACGACAGCCGGGCGGGATCAGCGCGCCGATGCGGAGCGACTTCTCGTATCGATGTTGCCGTGGGCCTGTGGCGACGAGGACGCCCCGCCGCGGACCCGGGATTGATGGCGTTGGGGTGGTGATGAGCGTCCGGCGGACAACGGGTCCGGACCTCGCGCTCCTCGGGGGTGGGCCGGTCACGTCGGGACGGGCGATGGCCCTGGCCGGGTTGGCCGTGCTGGGGCTGGTGGCGGGCTGCACGGGTCCCGACGCCGACACGCCGGTGCCGACGACGGCCGGGGAGCCGTTCGTGTGCACGGGTGTGCCGCGGGCCGGGGTGGAACTGGCCCTGGGCGGTGCTGCCGCGTCGGTCGAGGAGGAGGGCACGTGGGGCCGGGAGGGGCGGGGCTTCTCGTGCTCGGTGCGCAGGTCGAGCGGTGACGGCGTCGTGCAGGTGCTGGAGTGGGACGTGGTCGCCAAGCTCGGCGTGACGGGTGAGGAGGCGCTGGACCTGTTCTCCCGGGAGAGGGACGCGACGGAGATCCGGGCCGATGTGCCCGGTGCCGGGTATGCGATCGGCGATGCGGCGGACGGCTCGGCGAAATGGGTGTGCGGCGATCGCATGATCACCGTGAGCCTCATCGGTGTGCCCCGAATCGGGCGCGACGAGCGGGTCGATGCTGAGGCACTGCTGCGCTCGATGTTGCCGTGGGCCTGTGGTGACGAGGACGCCCCGCCGCGCACGGCCGACTGATCGTGCATGACGAGGGGCCCCGGACCGACCGGCCCGGGGCCCCTCGTCAGGAACGGTGCCTGATCAGGCGACCGGCGTCACAGCAGCCAGGGTGGGAGCGTCCGTCACGCCGTTGACCAGAGCGTTGTTGTTGTGGTTGTTCGCGACGTCCGTCGCCGCCGCGGCGAGGGTCTCCTCGAACTTCAGCAGGTGCGGCTTGAACGCCAGCCACGCCTCGCGGAACTCCTTCGCGTTCGGCGTGTCCCAGATGGCCTGGTCGAGGCTCGAGTCCGTGGAGACCTGGATCTGGTGGGCGGCCGACACGTTCGTCTTGAGCGTGTTGTAGAGGGCCTCGAGGGTCGAGAGTTCGGCGGTCAGCGCCATCAGTGTGCTCCTTCATGTGGTCGGCGGACGGGGATACCTTGCCACGTCCTGCGCCGGTACGTGGGCACTTGTCGGTACATGATCGCGCGGGACGGTGCTCCGGCCGCGGGGGAACGGGCACGACCGGGCCTGCGCTGCGCCCACTAGACTCGTCCGCGCGCCGGTCGGCGCCGTGTCGTCCCCGGAAGGAACCCTTCGTGCTGCGCACCCACACCGCCGGCTCGCTGCGAGCCGAGCACTCCGGCCAGACCGTGACGCTCACCGGCTGGGTCGACCGGCGCCGGGATCACGGCGGGGTGGCGTTCATCGACCTGCGGGACGCGTCGGGCGTCGCACAGGTGGTCATCCGGGACGAGGCGGTCGCCCACGGGCTGCGGGCCGAGTACGTGCTGAAGGTGACCGGCGTCGTCGGCCTGCGCCCCGAGGGCAACGAGAACCCGAACCTCTCGACCGGTGAGGTCGAGGTCAGGGCCGACGAGGTCGTCGTGCTCAACGAGTCGGCGCCGCTGCCCTTCCAGGTCTCGTCGGCGCTCGACGAGGCGGTGGGCGAGGAGGCGCGGATGAAGTACCGCTACCTCGACCTGCGCCGCCCCCGCACGGCGCACGCGATGCGGCTGCGCGCCAAGGTCAACGCCGCCGCGCGCGCCGTCCTCGACGCGCAGGACTTCGTCGAGGTGGAGACGCCGACGCTGACCATCTCCACCCCCGAGGGCGCCCGCGACTTCGTCGTGCCGGCACGCCTCGCGCCGGGCTCCTGGTACGCGCTGCCGCAGTCGCCGCAGCTGTTCAAGCAGCTGCTCATGGTCGGCGGCCTCGAGCGGTACTACCAGATCGCCCGCTGCTACCGGGACGAGGACTTCCGCGCGGACCGGCAGCCGGAGTTCACCCAGCTCGACGTCGAGATGAGCTTCGTCGAGCAGGACGACGTCATCGCCGTCGCCGAGCAGGTCCTCGTCGCGCTGTGGGACCTCATCGACTACCGGATCCCGACGCCCATCGCCCGGATGACGTACGCGGACGCCATGGCGCGCTACGGCACCGACAAGCCCGACCTGCGGTTCGGCCTGGAGCTGGTGGACCTCACCGAGTACTTCCGCGACACCCCGTTCCGCGTCTTCCAGGCCCCGTACGTCGGCGCCGTCGTGCAGCCCGGCGGGGCGTCGACGCCGCGACGCGGGTTCGACGCCTGGCAGGAGTGGGCGAAGCAGCGCGGCGCGAAGGGCCTCGCGTACGTGACCGTCGCCGAGGACGGCGAGCTCGCGGGCCCGGTCGCCAAGAACCTGTCGGAGACGGAGCGGGCCGGCCTGGTGGCGGCGGTGGGCGCCAGCCCCGGCGACGCCGTCTTCTTCGCCGCCGGGAAGGCGTCCGAGGCACGGGCCCTGCTCGGCGCGGCACGGCTGGAGATCGGCCGTCGTGGCGGCTTGATCGACGAGGACGAGTGGTCGTTCGTCTGGGTCGTCGACGCCCCGCTGTTCAAGCCGACGGGGGAGGACGACGACGTCGCCGTCGGCGGCGGGTCGTGGACGGCTGTGCACCACGCGTTCACCTCGCCCACCCCGGAGTGGGTCGACAGGTTCGAGGAGGACCCGGGCAACGCGCTGGCCTACGCCTACGACATCGTCTGCAACGGCAACGAGATCGGCGGCGGGTCGATCCGTATCCACCGCAAGGACGTCCAGCAGCGGGTCTTCGACGTCATGGGGCTCGGGCCCGACGAGGTGCAGCGGCGGTTCGGCTGGTTCCTCGACGCCTTCGCGTACGGCGCCCCGCCGCACGGCGGGATCGCCTTCGGCTGGGACCGGATCCTCACGCTCCTGACGCGGTCGGACTCGATCCGGGACGTCATCGCCTTCCCCAAGTCGGGTGGCGGGTACGACCCGCTGACCGGCGCGCCGGCGCCCATCACCGCCCAGCAGCGCAAGGAGGCGGGCGTCGACGCGGTCCCTGTGAAGCCGGAGCAGGCGCCTACGGCCTGAGGCCCTCACCAGCGGCGGGGCGGTGGCACCTCTCCGTGCAGGCCTCGGTGGGGCGGTGCGGGGGCGTCGGCGTTCTCGATGCGCGGGAGGCCGGCGGCGCGCCGGGCGTCCTGCTCGGACTCCCGTCGCGCCGCACCCACGCGGCGCCACGCGGAGCGCAGCATCGGCACGGCGCCACCGACGGCGACGACCAGCCAGATGTAGGCCAGCATGCCCCGACGGTCCGGGACGCCGCCGAGGTTGAGCGCGACGACGCACAGGAGCAGCAGGTACCCCACCACGACCCCCGCAGCCACGGACAGCCACTGGGCCCTGCGAAGCAGGAACGCCACGGGCGACTCGCGGTGGGAGCGGGGCATGACGACGCGTACGACGGCGAACGCGAGGACGACACCCGCGACGAGGTTGAGCAGTGGACGGACCACGGTGCCCTCAGTGCACCAGGCCGAGGCGGTCGTGCAGGCGCCGCAGGGGCCGCGGTGCCCACCAGTTGGCCCGGCCGAGGAGCGTCATCGTCGCGGGCACGAGCAGCATCCGCACCAGGGTCGCGTCGATGAGCACCGCCACCGCCAGGGAGAAGCCGACCTCCTTGATGACGAGCAGCTTGCCGAGGATGAAGCCCAGGAACACGACGATGACGATGGCCGCCGCCGACGTGATGATGCGCCCCGAGCGCTGGAGGCCGAGCCGCACCGCCGCGTCGTTGTCGAGGCCCGCGTCGTGCTGCTCCTTGATGCGCGACAGCAGGAAGACCTCGTAGTCCATCGCGAGGCCGAAGCCGAAGGCCAGCACCAGCGCGAGGACGTACGTCTCGATGCCGCCCGTGGAGCGGAAGCCGAGGAGGCCCTCCAGGTGGCCGTCCTGGAAGCCCCAGACGAGCACGCCGACCGTCGCCGACAGGGAGACCACGTTGGTGAGCAGGGCCTTGATCGGCACGAGCACCGAGCCGGTCATGAGGAACAGGAGCGCGAGGGTGGCGGTCGCCACGATCCCGACGGCCCACCAGACACGGTCGGTCAGGGCGCCCACGAAGTCGATCTGGTTCGCGGCCTGGCCCGTGACCCACACGGGGAAGGGCGACTCCAGGTCGCGCACCTCCGCCACCACGTCCGACGCCTGCCGCCCGCCGGGGTCCTCCGACTCCGGGCGGACCCCGAGGTACACGTACGAGCCGACCGGTGCCGGGGGGTCCACGGAGGCGACACCGGGCAGTGCGGCGACCTCGCGGCTCCACCGCGCGACGTCCTCCACCGACGCCTGCGCCACCACGCGGACGGACGCCGCGGCCGACCCCGGGTACTGCGTGGCGATCTCCTCGACGTAGGCCCGCTGGTCCGAGCCGTCCGGCAGCAGCTCGATCGTGGAGTTGCGCAGGTGCAGCCCGGCCGCGGGCGCCGCAAGCAGCGCCAGGACACCGAGGGAGCCGAGGAGCACGAGCCACGGGTGCCGCTGGACGCGACCGGCCAGCCCGGAGAACAGGCCCTCGGCGGACGCGACGTCGCCGGTGCGCCGCAGGAGCGCGCGCACGCCGGGCACGCGCCCGATGAGCCCCGGCTTGAGGAGTCTGCGGCCGGCGAGCCGCAGGACGGCGGGGACCAGGGTCAGCGCCGTCGCGAGCGCGACGACGACCACCAGGGCCCCGGCGGTGCCGAACCCGCGCAGGATGTCCGGCTCGAAGACCACCAGCCCGGAGACGGAGATCGCGACGGTGAGCGCCGAGAACGCGACGGTCCGGCCGGCGGTGCGCATGGTGGTCCCGAGCGCCTCCGCGACCGCGCCGTCGCCACGCCGGCGGCGGACGGCAGCCCCGTCGTCGCTGTCGACGAGGGCGCGCAGCTCCTCACGGAACCGGGAGACGATGAGCAGGCCGTAGTCGATCGACAGGCCGAGCCCCAGGACCGTGACGACGTTGACCACGCTCGCGTCGAGGTCGAGCACGTAGGAGAGCCCGTACACGCCGCCGAGCCCGACGGCGATGGAGGCCAGCGCGCCCGCCAGGGGCATGCCCGCGGCGAGGAAGCCGCCGAAGACCAGCACCATGACGACGAGGGCGACGGGCAGCGAGACCGTCTCGCCGACCCGCAGGTCCTCCTCGACCTGGCTGGTGATCTCCTCGACGATCAGGGAGGTGCCGCCGACCTGCCCGGTCACCTGCAGGCCGGCGGTGGACAGCTCGGCGGGGGCCGCCCGCAGGAGGCGCGCGACGGCGTCGAGGGCCCGGTCGGACGCCCCGGCTCCGAGCTCGTCCTCGAGCTCGACGACGACGAGGAACCCGTCGCCGTCGGCGGCGACGAGCGGTGCCGCGGCCGGGCTCTCGGGGCCCTCGGGCACGACGAAGGGGTCGATCACGCTCGCCACGCCGGGCACGTCCGCGAGGTCTGCCCGCAGGGCACCGAGCGGCCGGGAGAGGTCCGTCGAGCGCGGGTCGACGCCGCGGACCGCGAGGGTCAGGCTCGGCCCCGCTGTCGACGCCTCGGCGAGGATCTCCTCGCCCGCGTCGCTCTCGGAACCGGGGACACCGGGCGCGCCGGTGGTCAGACGGTCGAAGATCGACTCGCCACCGACGCCCGCCACGGCGAGGGCGAAGCTGCCGGCCGCGACGACGGCCCAGACGAGGATCGTGGTCCACGGGCGGCGGGCGATCACGCGACCGAGGGAGTCGAACACGTTCGCAGCATCCCAGGTCGCGGGCCTGTCCGGCACCTCGGCGGCGCACCGTATCCCGCGGGCGGGACCGTCGGCGGGCGTGCGTAGGCTGCGGGCATGGACCTGTTCGACGCCGTGAGCTCGACCGCGCAGGGTCTGCCCGGCGTCGGCGCGACGTCGCCACTGGCGGTCCGGATGCGCCCCCGCACGCTCGACGAGGTCGCAGGTCAGGACCATCTCCTGGAGCCGGGCTCGCCGCTGCGGCGGCTGGTCGACCCGCCCGACGAGGGTGCCCGACGTGCGGCGCCGTCGTCGGTCGTCCTGTGGGGCCCGCCGGGCACGGGCAAGACCACGCTGGCGTACCTCGTCGCCACGTCGTCGGGCCGACGGTTCGTCGAGCTCTCCGGTGTCGCGTCGGGCGTCAAGGACGTGCGCGCGGTCGTCGAGGAGGCGCGGCGCCGGCTCGCCACCGGGGGCGCGGAGACCGTCCTGTTCATCGACGAGGTGCACAGGTTCTCGACGACGCAGCAGGACGCGCTGCTGCCGAGCGTGGAGAACCGGTGGGTGACCCTGGTCGCGGCGACCACCGAGAACCCGAGCTTCTCGGTCAACGGGCCGCTGCTGTCGCGCTCGCTCCTGCTCACGCTGCGTCCGCTGACCGACGACGACGTGCGCGGGCTCGTCCGGCGGGCGCTGACGGACGAGCGCGGCCTGGGTGGGGCGGCCACGCTCGAGGACGACGCCGAGGCCCACCTCGTGCGTCTGGCCGGCGGCGACGGCCGCCGCGCGCTGACGATCCTCGAGGCGGCGGCGGGCGCCGCGATCGAGGGTGCCGACGGCGGGGCTGCGGTCGTGGACCTGCCCACCGTCGAGCGCGCCGTGGACGTGGCGGCGGTGCGGTACGACCGGGCGGGCGACCAGCACTACGACGTCGCGAGCGCGTTCATCAAGTCGATGCGGGGCTCGGACGTCGACGCGGCGCTGCACTACCTGGCGCGGATGGTGGTGGCGGGGGAGGACCCCCGGTTCATCGCGCGCCGGATCGTCATCGCGGCGGCCGAGGAGGTCGGCATGGCCGACCCGTCCGCACTCAGGACCGCCGTCGCGGCCGCCCAGGCCGTCGCCCTCATCGGGATGCCCGAGGCCCGGCTCATCCTCGCCGAGGCCGTCATCCACGTGGCGACGGCGCCGAAGTCGAACGCCTCCTACCTGGCGATCGACAGGGCGATCGCCGACGTCCGGACGGGCAAGGCGGGCCCGGTCCCCGCCCACCTCCGGGACGCGCACTACGCGGGTGCCGAGCGGGTCGGGCACGGGCAGGGATACACCTACGCGCACGACGAGCCGCACGCCGTGGCCCAGCAGCAGTACGCCCCGGACGAGCTGGCGGACGCCCGGTACTACGAGCCGTCCGACCGTGGCCAGGAGCGCGAGGTCGGCGCGCGGCTCGAGCGGATCCGCCAGATCCTGCGCGGCGGCTGACCGCAGCGGGGTGCCCGCAAGGGGGCGTGGCGCCGGTGCGGTAGGATCTCGTGGTTGTCCGCCCGCGGACGACGCGGTCGCGGTGCGCTCCGAGCGCGGCGTCGACCACCTGGGGACCTCAGCCAGCACCATCGAAGGTCGGTCCCACTCCCGCCGGAGAACCCTCCGCAGCGGGATGTGCCACGACGACAGGAACCAGTACCCATGACGAAGGTGACCCGTGCGCGTCGCCAGGTGCGCCTCTCGCGCGCCCTCGGCATCGCCCTCACCCCCAAGGCGGTCCGGCACTTCGAGAAGCGGCCGTACCCGCCCGGCGAGCACGGCCGTGCCCGCCGTCGGACCGAGTCCGACTACGCCGTCCGGCTGCGCGAGAAGCAGCGCCTGCGCGCGCAGTACGCCCTGCGCGAGAAGCAGATGGCCCGCGCGTTCGAGGTGGCGAAGAAGGCCCCCGGCCAGACCGGTGAGGCCCTCGTCGAGTTCCTCGAGACGCGGCTCGACGCGCTCGTCCTGCGCGCCGGCTTCGCCCGGACGATGCTCCAGGCCCGCCAGGTCGTGGTGCACCGCCACGTCCTCGTCGACGGCAAGATCGTCGACCGCCCGTCGTTCCAGGTGAAGCCCGGCCAGACCATCCAGGTCAAGCCGCGCAGCCAGGCCAGCGCCCAGTTCCAGGTCGCCGCCGCCGGCGCGCACCGCGACGTCCTGCCCGCCGTGCCCGGCTACCTCGACGTGCAGCTCGAGAAGCTCTCCGCGGTGCTCACCCGCCGGCCCCTGCGCGCCGAGGTCCCCGTGACCTGCGACGTCCAGCTGGTCGTCGAGTTCTACTCGCGCTGACCGGCACGCCGCTCCGCGTCCGCCACGCCCCGCACCCCACCGGGTGCGGGGCGTCGGCGTAGGTGGAGCATCGGCCGGAGATCGGTAGTCTCGGGCCGCAGGACAGCGCAGGACCAACGAGCTGGAGGGACGCTGATGTCGGTCGGAGACGTCGCAGGGCTGATCGCGGC
>JAEWQZ010000173.1 GCA_023460255.1 Actinomycetes bacterium | reverse complement strand
TCCCGGCGGTGGCGGCGGTCCCGCCGGCGGCGGCTTCGGAGGTCGTCCCGGTGGCGGCGGCGGCGCGGGTCGCGGCGGCCGTGGCTCCACCCAGGGCGCCTTCGGTCGCGCGGGTGGCAAGCCGGTGCGCGGCCGCAAGTCCAAGCGCGCGAAGCGGCAGGAGTTCGAGCAGATGCAGGCGCCGTCGCTCGGCGGCGTCTCCGTCCCGCGCGGCGACGGCAGGACGGTCGTCCGGCTCCGGCACGGCTCGTCCCTGAACGACTTCGCCGACAAGATCGACGCGAACCCCGCCGCGCTGGTCACCGTCCTGTTCCACCTGGGCGAGATGGTGACCGCGACGCAGTCCCTCGACGAGGACACCTTCGGCACCCTGGGCGCCGAGCTGGGCTACGTCATCGAGATGGTCTCCGCGGAGGAGGAGGACCGGGAGCTCCTCGGGTCCTTCGACATCGACCTCGACGCCGAGCTCGCGGAGGAGGGCGACGACCAGCTGCAGCCGCGGCCGCCCGTCGTCACCGTCATGGGCCACGTCGACCACGGCAAGACCAAGCTCCTCGACGCGATCCGCTCCGCGGACGTCGTCGCGGGCGAGGCCGGCGGCATCACCCAGCACATCGGCGCCTACCAGGTGCACACCGAGCACGAGGGCGCCGAGCGTGCGGTCACGTTCATCGACACCCCGGGTCACGAGGCGTTCACCGCCATGCGTGCCCGTGGTGCGCAGGTGACGGACATCGCGATCCTCGTGGTGGCGGCCGACGACGGCGTGATGCCGCAGACGATCGAGGCGCTCAACCACGCGCAGTCGGCGGGCGTGCCGATCGTCGTGGCCGTCAACAAGGTCGACAAGGAGGGGGCCAACCCCGCCAAGATCCGCCAGCAGCTCACCGAGTACAACCTCGTGGCGGAGGAGTACGGCGGCGAGACGATGTTCGTGGACATCTCCGCGCTCAAGCGGATGGGCATCGACGACCTGCTGGACGCGGTGCTGCTGACCGCCGACGCCTCCCTCGACCTGCGGGCCAACCCCGACAAGGACGCGCGTGGCGTCGCGGTCGAGGCGAACCTCGACCGGGGCCGTGGCCCCATCGCGACGGTGCTGGTCCAGTCCGGCACCCTGCGGGTCGGCGACGCGATCGTGGCCGGTACCGCGCACGGGCGCGTGCGGGCGATGTTCGACGAGCACGGCGGCACGGTGGACGAGGCCACGCCGGCGCGTCCGGTCCAGGTGCTCGGCCTGACGTCCGTGCCCCGGGCGGGCGACACGTTCCTCGTGGCGCCCGACGACCGCACGGCCCGGCAGATCGCCGAGAAGCGCGAGGCGGCGGAGCGGGCGGCGCAGCTGGCCAAGCGCCGCAAGCGGATCAGCCTCGAGGACTTCACGCAGGCGCTCCAGCAGGGCAAGGTCGAGACGCTCAACCTCGTCCTCAAGGGCGACGTCTCCGGTGCCGTCGAGGCGCTGGAGGACGCCCTGCTGAAGATCGACGTGGGCGACGAGGTCGCGCTGCGGGTCATCCACCGCGGCGTCGGTGCGATCACGCAGAACGACGTCAACCTCGCGACGGTCGACAACGCGATCATCCTCGGCTTCAACGTCAAGTTCGCCGAGCGGGTCGAGGACTTCGCGGAGCGCGAGGGCGTCGACGTTCGCTTCTACTCGGTGATCTACCAGGCCATCGACGACGTCGAGGCGGCCCTGAAGGGCATGCTCAAGCCGGAGTACGAGGAGGTGCAGCTCGGCACGGCCGAGGTGCGCGAGGTCTTCCGCTCCAGCCGCTTCGGCAACATCGCCGGCTCGCTCGTCCGCTCCGGGCTGATCCGGCGCAACGCGAAGGCTCGCGTGCTCCGCCGCGGCACGGTGATCGGGGAGAACCTGAGCATCGACTCGCTCAAGCGGTTCAAGGACGACGCCACGGAGGTCCGCGAGGGCTACGAGTGCGGCATCGGGCTCGGGTCGTTCAACGACATCGAGGTCGACGACGTGATCGAGACGTACGAGATGCGGGAGAAGCCCCGCGCCTGACGCTGGTGACGCCGGCCCAGTCCCTCGCGCGAGGGGCTGGGCCGGTGGCCATCGGCGGTCATCGGTGCGTTGGGGGGACCCGCCCCACACGGACAGCGGAAGGGACAGCGGCCATGGTCGACCACCCCCGGGCCACTAAGCTCGCCGAGCGGATCCAGGAGATCGTCGCGCGCATGCTCGACGGTCGCGTGAAGGACCCGCGCCTCGGCTTCGTCACGGTCACGGCCGTGCGCGTGACCGGCGACCTCCAGCACGCGTCGGTCTTCTACACGGTGCTCGGCGACGAGGCCGCGCGGGCCGACTCCGCCGCCGCGCTCGAGTCCGCCAAGGGCCTGATCCGCTCCGAGGTGGGCAAGCAGACGGGCGTCCGCCTGACGCCCTCCCTCGAGTTCGTGCCCGACGCCGTCCCGGAGACGGCCGCGAGCATCGCCGAGGCCCTGCGCGAGGCCGCACGGCGCGACGCCGAGGTGGCCGCGCTGGCCGCCACGGCGCAGTACGCCGGTGACGCCGACCCGTACCGGCACCCCTCCGAGGACGAGCTCGACGACGAGGCCGACGCCGACGACGCGGGGGCGACCGACCGGTGACCGACGGCCTCGTCGTCGTGGACAAGCCGGCGGGCCTGACCAGCCACGACGTCGTCGCCCGGGTGCGGCGGCTGGCGGGCACACGGAAGGTCGGCCACGCCGGCACGCTCGACCCGATGGCCACCGGCGTGCTCGTGCTCGGCGTGGAGCGCGCGACGCGGCTGCTCACGTACGTCGTGGGCGCTGACAAGGAGTACACGGCGACGATCCGCCTGGGCGTGGCCACGACCACCGACGACGCCGAGGGCGAGCCGACCGCCGTCGTCGACGCCTCGGGCGTGATGCCCGAGGCGGTTCTCGCCGGGGTCGCCGCGCTGACGGGGCCGATCCTGCAGGTCCCGTCGTCGGTCAGCGCGATCAAGGTGGACGGCCGCCGCGCCTATGCCCGCGTCCGCGCCGGCGAGGAGGTCGTGCTGGCGGCCCGGCCCGTCGTCGTGCACCGGTTCGAGATGGGCGGGACCCGCGCGGCCGAGCACGAGGGCGTCCCCGCGCTCGACGTCGACGTCACCGTCGTCTGCTCGTCCGGCACCTACATCCGGGCGCTCGCGCGCGACCTGGGCGCCGCCCTCGGCGTCGGCGGGCACCTCACGGCGCTGCGCCGCACCCGGGTGGGCGGGTACGGGCTCGACGTCGCGCGGACGCTCACCCAGCTCGGCGACGACTTCGCCGTGCTGCCCCTCGCCGACGCCGCCCGCGCCACGTTCCCGGCCCGCGAGCTCACCGCCGAGGAGGCGCGCGAGCTCTCGTTCGGACGGCGCATCGAGGCGACGGGCGCCGGTACGGCCGACGCCCCGGT
>JAEWQZ010000172.1 GCA_023460255.1 Actinomycetes bacterium | reverse complement strand
GGGGTGCGCCACCGCGCGGACCGGGACGCGTCCGGACGACCTGCTCCGCCGGGCGGACGCGGCGATGTACGAGGCCAAGCGCCGCGCGTCCTGAGCGCGCGTCCTGAGCGGTCGTCCTGACCCGCGGGCGGCGGTCGGCCGGCGTCGGCCCGTCGGCGAGAATCGGCGGGTGCTCATCGCGACGGCCAACGTCAACGGTATCCGGGCGGCCTTCCGGCGGGGGATGGGCGGGTGGCTGGACGCGCGCCGTCCGGACGTCCTGCTGCTCCAGGAGACGCGGGCCGGCGAGGAGCACCTGCGCGACCACCTCGCGCCGTCCCCCGACGGCCCGTGGCACCTCGCGCACGCCGAGGCGTCCGCCAAGGGCCGGGCGGGCGTCGCGATCGCCTCCCGTGCGCCGCTCGCCGCCGTGCGCGTCGGCCTGGGGCCCGACGGCGTCGCGGCGACGTCGGGGCGGTGGGTCGAGGCGGACGTCGAGCTCCCCGCGGGCGGGCAGGTCACAGTGGTCTCGACGTACGTGCACAGCGGAACCGTGGGCACGCCGTCGATGGGGGACAAGCTCGCCTTCCTCGACCTGGTGACCGCGCGCCTGGCCGAGCTCGCCGCGACGGGCGCGCGCGTCGTCGTCGGCGGCGACCTCAACACGACCCACCGCGACGTCGACCTGAAGAACTGGAAGGGCAACCGCGGTGCCGCGGGCTGCCTGCCCGAGGAGCGCGCGTACCTGGACCGGTGGTTCGACGACCTCGGCTGGGTGGACGTGCACCGGCGACTCGCGGGGCCCGGGCCCGGGCCGTACACGTGGTGGTCCTGGCGCGGCAAGGCGTTCGACAACGATGCCGGCTGGCGCATCGACTACCAGCTCGCGTCGCCGGCGCTCGCGGGGGCGGCGGTGACGGCCGAGGTGGACCGGGCGCCGTCGTACGACCAGCGGTGGAGCGACCACGCGCCGCTCGTGGTGCGCTACGACGTCTGACGGCCCGCGGCCTCCGGCTCGGCGCGCTCCTGCGCCTCCGCCGCCGGATCAGCCTCCGCCGCGGGTGCGTCCGCGGGGCGGCCGGGAAGGTCGCGCATCCGGAGGAGCGGGGAGAGGACGACGGGCAGCGTCGCCAGGGCCGAGCCCGCGACGGCGACCCACAGCGTCGGCAGCACGCCGAGGTGGGTGCCGAGGAACCCGCCGAGCAGCCCGCCCACCGGCATGCCGCCCCAGACGATGAACCGCACCGAGGCGTTCATGCGGCCCAGGAGCGCGGGCGGGCACAGGCGCTGGCGGAAGCTCACCTGGGCCACGTTGTAGACGACGATGCAGAACATCGCGACGCCCTGGCCCACGACGAGGACGACGGCGACCGGGACGCCCGCCTCGCTCAGCGGCAGCGCGAGCGGCGTCAGCGCGAACGCGGGGACCCAGCCGACCGCCGACAGCGCGATGGCGCGCCCCTCGCCGACCAGGCGCGCCGCACGGTCCGCGAGCAGCGCACCGACGACCCCGCCGACGGCGCCCGCGGAGAAGATCGCGCCGAGGCCGGCCTCGTCGAGCCCGAGCACGCGCAGGGCGTAGATGACCATGAGCGCACCGGTGACCGACCCGAAGAGGTTGCTGATCCCCGTGCACGCGACGATGCGCCGCAGCAGCGGTTGCCCGACGACGAACCGCAGGCCCTCGCCGATCTCGCGGCGCAGCGACCGGTCGGGGGCGCGCGGCGGCAGCACCTCCTGGTGGCGGATCCGGGCCACGAACACCGCCGAGAGCAGGTAGGTGACGACAGTCGCCCCGACGAGCGCGGGTGCGGTGACGACCCGGAGCAGCTGGCCGCCCAGGCCCGGGCCGACGGCGATCGCCACGGACTGCGTGGCCTGGAGCTTCGAGTTGCCCTCCGAGATGCGCTCCAGGCCGACGAGTCCGGGCACGTAGCTCTGGTGCGCGACGTCGAAGAACACCGTCGCGCAGCTCATCACCACGGCGACCGCGACGAGCAGGGGCACCGAGCCGTGCCCCGTCAGGCCCGCGACCACGACGACGGCGAGCGCCGCCGCGCGCACGAGGTCCGCGACGATCAGCGTGCGTCGCTTGTCCATCCGGTCCACCCAGGCGCCGACGAGCAGCCCGATCGCCGGGAACGCGATGGTCTCCGCGGCGGTGAGGACACCCATCTCGAGCTCGCTCGCAGCGAGCGTGGAGACCGCGTACACGGGCAGCGCGATGAGCGCGAGCTGCGCGCCGAGCTGGCCGAAGGCGTCCCCCGCCCACAGCTGGCGGAAGTCGGGGTGGAAGGCCAGCGACCGGCGTCGTGCCGGGGCGGGGGAGCTCGTCACCCCGGCAGCATCGTGCAGTGATTGGGGAAAGTCAATCAGTAGGATGGCAGCATGGTTGACAGTGCGGAGCCCGCGGCGACGGACGCGTCGCCGACGGACAGGCCGTCGACGGGCGCATCGGACCGTGAGCGGGACGTCGACGCCGACGCGCGTGCGCTCGCCTCGGTGATCCGGTGGCGCATCCTGCGGCTGTGCCTCGACGAGCCCAGGACCAACAAGGAGATCGCGGCCCGCCTCCGACGTGATCCCGGCACCGTCTACCACCACGTGCGCACGCTCGTCGACCGCGGCTACCTCGCCGCGCAGGCGGAGCGTCGCGGCCCCCGGGGGGCGCGCGAGGTGCCGTACCTGGCCACCCGCAAGACCTGGCGCACGGAGGCGGGCCCGATGCTCAACGGACTGCTCGTGGAGACGTTCCTCGAGGAGCTCGGCGAGGCGGACCCGGCGAGCGTCTCCCTCGGGCGCCTCGGCCTCCGCCTCGACGAGGCGGGCCGGACCGAGCTCGGCCGGCGTATCGGCGAGCTGCTCCAGGAGTTCGCCGACCGTCCCCCGGACGCCGACGGGGTGCCGTACTCGTTGTTCCTCGCCATCCACGAGGACGCCGCCCGGCGCTGACGCGGACAAGCCCGGCCGCAGCCGGGTGTGGCGGAGATCACACCGATGTGGCCCGTTGGGCCCAAAGGACCCAGGCGCGCGAGGTGTACCGGACCGTACGTTCGTGATGCGCGCCACAGCAGTCGCGTAGGTGTCGCGCACGCCGCCCTACACCCCGGGGGTGACGCCGATGAGCGTCCGGACGCCGATGACCCTCGCCACGATCGAGGCCGAGCAGGGGCTGCGCGCAGCGCTGGCCCTCGACCCCGAGGGGGTGGTGGCCACCGTCCAGGAGTCGGGCATGAAGGGCCGTGGCGGGGCGGGCTTCCCGACCGGCCTGAAGTGGCAGCTCGCCGCGGAGGCGGCAGCGCCCGACGGCGCCCGGTACGTCGTCTGCAACGCGGACGAGGGGGAGCCGGGCACCTTCAAGGACCGCGTGCTCCTGGCGGAGCTGCCGGACCTGGTCTTCGAGGGCATGACGATCGGCGGCTACGCGATCGGCTCGCACGAGGGCATCTGCTACCTGCGCGGCGAGTACGTGTACCTGCTCGCAGACCTCGAGGCGTGCCTCGAGCGCCGGCGCGCCGCCGGCCTGCTCGGGCCCGACGTCCTGGGCTCCGGGTTCGCGTTCGACATCTCCATCCACCTCGGCTCGGGCGCATACGTCTGCGGTGAGGAGACGGCGCTCATCGAGAGCCTCGAGGGGCGGCGCGGCGAGCCGCGCAACCGTCCGCCGTTCCCCGTCGTCTCGGGCTTCCGTGGGGCGCCCACCGTGGTGAACAACGTCGAGACGTTCGCCTGGGCGGCCGCGATCCTCGCGCGCGGCGCCGACTGGTTCGCGCACATCGGCACGGACCGGTCCACCGGGCCGAAGCTGCTCAGCGTCTCCGGGGACGTCCAGCGCCCCGGCGTCTACGAGTTCCCGCTCGGCGTGAGCATCGCCGAGGTCATCGAGGCCGCGGGCGGCGACGGCGCCAAGGCGGCGATCGTCGGCGGCGCCGCCGGCACCTGCGTGCCGGCCCGCGACTTCGGCCGGGCGATCAGCTACGAGGACGTGTCCACGGGCGGCGCGGTGATCGTCGTCGGGCCGTGGCGCGACCTCCTGGAGGTCGCCGAGAACCTCCAGTGGTTCTTCGCCAACGAGTCCTGCGGCCAGTGCACACCCTGTCGGGTGGGCAACGTCAAGCTGCTCGAGGGCATCCGCGCGCTGCGCCGGGGGGAGTGCAGCGTCGAGCACGTCGAGGACCTCGTCGGCCTCGGCAAGACGATGCAGATCGCCTCGAAGTGCGGCCTCGGCCAGGCCGCGCCCAACGTGTTCCTGTCGATCCTGGAGCACTACCGGTCCGAGGTCCTCGGCCACATCCCGGTGGGTGCGCGCGACGCCGGTGCCCGCCCGGTGGGTGCCCGGTGACGGCGCGGAGAGGAGACAGGCGATGACGAACGGACTCCGCCTCGGAACCCCCGGCATGCCCGGCGGCCCGGCGGTCACCAGCCCCACCGTGACGGTCACCGTCGACGGGCACGAGGTCGAGGTGCCCGTGGGCTCGACCATCCTCGAGGCGGCCGAGAAGGCCGGCCGCCGCATCCCGACGCTCTGCCACCACCCCGACCTGCCCGACGTCGGCGTCTGCCGGATCTGCGTGGTGGAGGTGACCGGGCAGCGGTCGCTCCAGGCGAGCTGCGCGTACCCGATCACGACGCCGATCGAGATCCAGACCTACAGCCGGCGCGTCCGTCAGGCACGCCAGACGCTCGTCGACCTCATGCTCGCCGAGCACTGCGGCAGCTGCCAGACGTGCGGGCGCAACGGCAACTGTGAGCTCCAGGACCTCGCCGCCGAGTACGGCTCGGACCACTTCCGGTTCGGCCAGCGCACCGAGCCCACGCGCCTCTTCGACACCTTCGGCCCGTCGATCCGTCGGGACATGAACAAGTGCGTGCACTGCCTGCGCTGCATCCGCACGTGCGCGGAGCTCCAGGGCGTGGGCGCGCTCGGTGTCATCGGCCGCGGTGACTCCACCACCATGTCGCCGTACCTGACGCTGCCGATCAACGAGGTCGTCTGCATCAACTGCGGCCAGTGCATCAACAGGTGCCCGACGGGCGCCCTCCAGGAGGTCGACAACACCGACGACGTGTGGCGGGCCATCGAGGACCCCACCAAGCACGTCGTCATCCAGACGGCGCCCGCGCCGCGGGCGGCGATGGGCGAGGAGTTCGGGCTGGAGCCCGGCACCCCCGTGACGTGGCAGCTCAACTCGGCGTTGCGCGAGCTCGGCTTCGACAAGGTCTTCGACACGAACTTCTCCGCCGACCTCACGATCATCGAGGAGGGCACGGAGCTGCTGCTCCGCCTGTACGAGAACCTCGTGCTCGGCGACCACAGCCGGCCGGTGCCGCAGTTCACGTCGTGCTCCCCGGGGTGGATCAAGTACCTCGAGCACAAGTACCCGGAGTTCGCCCCGAACCTGTCGAGCTGCAAGAGCCCGCAGCAGATGTTCGGCGCGCTCATCAAGACCTGGTACGCCGAGAAGCACGGCCTCGACCCGGCCGACGTCGTCTCCGTCTCCCTCATGCCGTGCACGGCGAAGAAGTTCGAGGCGCACCGGCCGGAGATGACGGACTCCGGGTTCCCGGACGTCGACGTCTCGCTCACCACGCGCGAGCTCGGCCGGATGATCCGCGAGCTGGGCATCCACCTGACGGAGATGTCGGACAGCGACTTCGACGACCCGTTCGGGACGGCGTCGGGCTCCGGCGTGATCTTCGGCGCCACCGGTGGCGTCATGGAGGCCGCGCTGCGGACCGTCGTCGAGCTCGTCACCGGGCTCAAGGTCGAGGACCTCTTCGACCACGCCGACATCATGCCGGTGCGCGGGTTCGAGGAGACCCGGTACGCGGAGATCACGCTCCCCGACGAGCTCGGCCCGGTGCCGGCGCTCCTCGCCCACCTCGTCCCCGACTGGGACTGGCTGCGCGGGGTGACGCTGAAGCTCGCCGTCGTGCACGGCACGGCCAACGCGCAGAAGGTGATGGAGGACATCAAGGCGGGCGGGCGCTTCAGCGAGTGCCACTTCATCGAGTTCATGGCCTGCCCGGGCGGTTGCCTGGGCGGTGGCGGGCAGCCCATCCCGACGTCGAAGGAGATCCGGGCCGCGCGAGCCAAGGCGATCTACGGCGAGGACACGCGGTACGGGGAGACCGGCCGGGTGCGCAAGAGCCACGAGAACCCTGCGGTGCTGCGGCTGTACGAGGAGTTCCTCACCGACGGGCCCTGCGGGCACACGAGCCACCACCTGCTGCACACCGGGTACACCCCCCGCGGCACGTACATCGCCGCGAACGGGCACGGGTCCATGGAGGCCGAGGGGAGCGAGCGATGATCACGATGCCGACGGAGGTCGTCGAGCAGAACGCCGACCTCATCGAGGCCATCGACGCGCTGGTCGCCGAGCACGGCCGCGAGCGCAGCGCCCTCATCCCGATCCTCCAGGCGCTGCGTCAGCAGCGACGGCAGATCAGCGACGTGGCGATGCAGGTCGTGGCCGACCGGCTCGGCATCCCGCCGGTCGACGTGCAGGGCGTGGTGACCTTCTACCACTTCCTGCACACCCGGCCGACGGGTACGCACGTGCTGCACCTGTGCCGGACGATCTCGTGCGCGATGGCCGGGATGGGGGCCATCGCGGCGCGCCTGGAGCACGAGCTGGGCATCGAGTTCGGGGAGACCACGCCGGACGGCCGGTTCACGCTCGAGTGGGCGAACTGCATCGGCATGTGCGACTCGCCCCCGGCGATGCTGCTCAACCGGAAGGCGCTCGCGCGCGTGACGCCGGACCAGGCGAGCGAGATCGTGGCGCGGCTCCGGGCGGAACCGCCGCTGGACGCGGTCACGGCGACCCCGGTGTCCGGGGCATGATCGGGGGATGACCGGCGGGCTCCTCTCGGCGCTGCTCTTCGGCGTCACCTCCGTCGTCGCCCGCCGGGCGATCCGCCTCGTCGGCTTCGTCCGCGCGAACGTGTGGCGACTGGCGCTCGCGTTCGTCGTGCTCGGGGCGACCTCGCTCGCCCTCGGCCGGGACGGCAACGAGCAGACGTGGGCGCTCGTCCTCGCGGGCGTCGTGGGCTTCGGCCTCGGCGGCGTGGCGCTCTACCGGGCCCTGCCGCTGCTCGGCGCCCCGCTCGCCTCGCTCGTGGTGGAGACCGTCGCGGCCGTCGTGGCCCTGGTGGGGGCGTGGGTGTGGTTCGGGGACTCGGTCGGGTTGGAGATGCTCGTCGCGTGCGCGGTCGTCCTCGCGGGCGTGGTGGTCGGGCTCGCCCCGTTCGTCCGGCAGGGCGGGTGGCCGGCGCGGCTGGGCCTCGGGGTGACCACCGCGCTGGTGGCGGCCGCCGCGCAGGGCTTCGGCCTCGTCCTGACCCGCAAGGCCCTGCTGGCGATGCAGGCCGCCGACGGCGGCGCGGGGGAGGCGTCGCTCCGGCACGTCGTGGGCGCCTCGGTCGACCGGGTGGCCGGTGGCTTCGCGGTCGCCCTCGTCGCCTGGGTGGGCGTCCGGGTGGCCGCCCGCCGGCTGCCCGCCGCGCGGGAGGCCCTGGGCGCCGCCGGCGGGTTCGCGCCAGGCGGGGACGGCGACCGCACGGACTTCGGCGTCGTCGGCTCCCGCCTGCCCGACCGGCCCTGGTTCTGGATCGGGGCGAATGCGCTCGTCGGGCCGGTGCTGGGTGTGACGTGCCTCGTCTGGGCGCTGACGACGCTCCAGCCCGGCGTCGCCCAGGCGATCACCGCCGTCGCGGCGCTGATCTCGGTGCCCGTGGCGCACTGGCTCGAGGGTCACGAGCAGCCGGCCTCCTACTGGGTCGGGGCGTCTGTCTCGGCCGCGGGCTTCGTGGGGCTCTTCCTCGCGCTGGGCTGACGCCTCGCCGCGGTGTCGGGGCCGCACGCCAGGATGGGGCGTGACCCTCGTCCTCCTGCACGACGACGCCGACCGGCCGGGCTGGGTCGTCCTCCAGGAGGCCACGGACGACGGGAGCCCGCTCGCCCGTGAGTCCGTGCCGGTCGAGCGTGCGGCACAGGCCGTCCTGGCGAAGGAGGGCGCGCTGCGGCCGCGCTGGGTGTGGGACGACACGGCGCGCCGGTACCCGCCGCTGCTGGTGGCCGGCGTCCGCGTCGAGAGGGCTCATGACCTGCGGCTCTGCCACGCGATCCTGCGCGGGAGCGCTCTGTGTGCGGGCTCCGGTCTGGCCACGGCGACGCCTGGCCCGTGGGACGCGCCGCGCGTCGTGGAGGAGCCGTCCCCGGAGCACGAGGCGACCTTGTTCGACGACGAGGACGCGGGGGCTGCCGCAGACACCGTGTCGGAGGCGGCGGGCGGTTCGCTCGACGTGGGGGAGGAGCTTCGGCGCCAGCTGGACGCCGTGGCCGGGTCGGCGGCTCCAGGCCGTCTGCGGCTGCTGCTCGCCGCGGAGTCGACGGGGGCGCTCATCGCGGCCGAGATGACTCATGACGGGCTGCCGTGGAGCGCCGAGGCGCACGACCGGATCCTCACGGAGGTCCTCGGGCCGCGGCCGGTGCCGGGGGAGCTCCCGGAGAAACTTCGCAGTTCCGCGGAGCGCACACGGGCGATGCTCGGTCAGCCCTCGCTCAATCTCGATAGTTCCGCCGAGCTCCTGAAGGGCCTCCGACGTGCGGGGATAGAGGTCTCGAGCACCCGTTCCTGGGAGTTGCGCGACCACGGCGGGCCCGAAGTAGAGCAATTGCTCGAATACAAGCGCCTCGCTCGGCTGTACTCCTCGAGCGGCTGGGCCTGGTTGGACGCCTGGGTGGCCGACGGCAGGTTCCGGCCAGAGTACGTGCCGGGTGGCGTCGTGACGGGGAGGTGGGCCACGCGTGGCGGCGGCGCGTTGCAGATCCCTGTCGCGGTCCGAGGTGCGGCCGTCGCGGACCCCGGGTGGGTGCTCGTCGTGGCCGACGCCGCGCAGCTGGAACCCCGCGTCCTGGCCGCGATGTCCGGCGACGGCGCGATGGCGGCGGCCGGGCAGCACGCGGACCTCTACCAGGGGTTCGTGGACGCCGGCGTGGTCGCGACGCGCCAGCAGGCGAAGGTCGCGATGCTCGGCGCGATGTACGGGGCGACCACCGGGGACTCGGCGGCGCTCATGCCACGGCTGGAGCGCGCGTTCCCGCGGGCCATCGGGATGGTCGAGGAGGCGGCGCGGACGGGTGAGCGCGGCGAGGTGGTCTCGACCTGGCTGGGCCGGTCCTCACCACTGCCGGGCCAGGGGTGGCGCGACGTGGTGGAGGCGGCCTCGCGGGAGGGTGCGGGCCCGGAGGCCGCCCGGGCGGCCCGGGCGGCGCGACGCGACTGGGGGCGGTTCACCAGGAACTTCATCGTCCAGGGAACGGCGGCCGAGTGGGCGCTGTGCTGGATGGCGGCGCTACGTCGGCGCCTGCTGGACGTCCGCGGACGTCCCCACCTGGTGTTCTTCCTCCACGACGAGGTGGTGGTCCACGCGCCGGAGGGTGTTGCGGATCAGGTGGCGGGGGCCGTGCGGGAGTCGGCCGCGGAGGCGGGGCGCCTGCTCTTCGGCGCCACACCCGTGGAGTTCGCGCTCTCGGTGTCGACCGTCC